>JBJFHX010000075.1:0-16523 GCA_051893995.1 Ruminococcus sp. | reverse complement strand
CGTAGGGACACGGCGTGCCGTGTCCACACAAAAATTGCGTTGCAATTTTTGTGAAGGGAACGAGTGGGAACCCGTTCCCCTTACAGAAAGGTTTGTTTGTTATTATAATAATGATATATTCGGTTTCGTTTGATAGTCAACACGGACACGGCACGCCGTGTCCCTACGACTGTAAAGGTAACTTTTGTGCAAAATCGTAGCGAGCGATGCCCTCGTCGCTCACAAAAACGTTATCGATATATCAATACAAATTCAGCAAACAAACCTTTACAAACAATACGCAACATTACAAATTTGGAGCGTAGCGACCCTTAACTCCACTCTCCACACTCCACTCTAAACTAAATTATATTTTATCTTTGGATATATTGCAATATTTTAAGCATTTTTTAGCAAATATTATTTTTGTAAAGCAAAAGCTGTCCCGACAAAACGACTTAACGTTTGTCGGAACAGCTTATTATAATATGTCAATATGTTTTCTTTCTGTAGTTAGCTGAAAATACCTGTTGAAAGGTAGCGTTCACCTGTGTCGGGGAAGATTGCTACAATTGTTTTGCCTGCGTTTTCGGGGCGCTGTGCAAGCTGTAAAGCCGCCCATAGTGACGCACCCGAGGAAATTCCCACTAAAATTCCCTCTGTCTTTGCAATTGAATTTGCAGTTTCAAAAGCCGCCTCGTTGGGAACTTTTACGATTTCATCATATATCTGTGTATCAAGAGTATCGGGAACAAATCCTGCGCCGATACCCTGAATTTTATGCGGTCCGCCGTGACCTTCCGAGAGTACGGGAGATGTTTCGGGCTCAACGGCAACTACTTTTACGTCGGGATTCTGCGACTTAAGATACTTGCCTGTGCCGCTCAATGTGCCGCCTGTGCCGACGCCTGCTACAAAAATGTCAACCTTGCCGTCTGTGTCCTCCCAGATTTCGGGACCTGTTGTCCTGAAGTGAGTTTCGGGGTTTGCAGGGTTTACAAACTGACCGAGAATAACTGCGCCGTCAATCTCATTTTTCAGCTCGTCAGCCTTTGCGATTGCTCCGCTCATTCCCTTGCTTCCGTCTGTAAGGACAATTTCTGCGCCGTAGGCTTTGAGAAGATTTCTTCTTTCAATGCTCATCGTTTCGGGCATTGTAAGAATTGTCCTGTAGCCCTTTGCTGTTGCAACCGATGCAAGACCGATTCCTGTATTGCCCGAGGTAGGCTCGATAATCGTTGCACCCTCTTTGAGGATTCCCTTTGATTCTGCATCCTCAATCATTGCCTTTGCAATTCTGTCCTTTACACTGCCTGCGGGGTTGAAATACTCAAGCTTTGCAACTACAGTTGCTTTGAGTGAATTTTTCTTTTCAATATTCTTAAGCTCAATAAGAGGTGTTTTTCCGATAAGTTCCGTAACGCTGGTGTATACTTTTGACATAACTATCAATCCTTTCAAAACTGTGACTTAAATTGCATCGAATGCTTCCTGAAGGTCATAAATAATATCGTCGATATTTTCTGTGCCGATAGAAAGTCTGATTGTGTTGGGCTTGATTCCCTGCTCTGCAAGCTCTGTTTCGTTAAGCTGTGAGTGAGTAGTTGATGCGGGGTGAATTGCAAGCGATTTTACGTCTGCAACGTTTGCAAGGAGCGAGAACACCTGAAGGTGGTCGATAAACTTCTTTGCTTCCTCTGCTCCGCCCTTGATTTCAAAGGTGAAGATTGAGCCTGCGCCCTTTTTGAAGTACTTTTTGTAGAGGTCGTTATATTTGCTGTCGGGAAGTGACGGGTGATTAACGCTTTCTACCTTCGGGTTGGACTTTAAGAAGTCAACAACCTTGAGTGCGTTTTCAACGTGACGTTCAACTCTTAAAGACAGAGTTTCAAGTCCCTGTAAGAAGATAAATGCGTGGAAGGGTGAAAGAGTTGCACCTGTGTCACGAAGAAGAATTGCACGAATGTATGTTACAAATGCCGCACCGGGAGCAGCGTCTGTGAATACTGCGCCGTGATATGACGGATTCGGCTCAGCAAACTGCGGGAACTTGCCCGAAGCCTTCCAGTCAAATTTTCCGCTTTCAACGATTACGCCGCCGATTGCTGTGCCGTGACCGCCGATGAACTTTGTTGCCGAATGAACTACGATATCTGCACCAAATTCAAACGGTCTTAAAAGATAAGGAGTAGCAAATGTGCTGTCAACAACAAGCGGAATGTTGTGTGAGTGTGCAATCTCTGCAACCTTTTCAAAGTCGATGATGTTTGAATTCGGGTTGCCGAGGGACTCAATGTAAATAGCCTTTGTGTTTTTGTCAATTGCGTTTTCAAATGCGCCTTCCTCGTCGGGGTCAACAAAGGTTGTTGTAATTCCGTAAGCAGGGAGTGTGTGTTCAAGCAGATTGTACGAACCGCCGTAGATAGTCTTTGCGGCTACAATATTGTCGCCTGCCTTTGCGAGCGCCTGAATTGTGTATGTAACAGCCGCTGCGCCCGAGGAAACTGCAAGAGCCGCCGAACCGCCCTCCAGAGCGGCAATTCTCTGCTCAAAAATATCCTGCGTGGGGTTTGTAAGTCTGCCGTAGATGTTGCCTGCGTCCTTGAGGGCAAAACGGTCTGCGGCGTGCTGGCTGTTATGAAAAACGTAAGAAGTTGTTGCGTAAATAGGAACTGCTCTTGCGTCTGTTACGGGGTCGGGCTGTTCCTGACCTGCGTGAAGCTGAATTGTTTCAAACTGCAATTTTCTTTCTTTTAATGTGCTCATAATTAAAATCCTCTTTTCAATGTTATTCTGATAGTATTGTTTGATGTTTAAAGTTCTGAAAATCTGATTGCTTTAGCATCACATTCGTGTATCAAAACAACATCGTTTTGTAAAAATCATCATTAAATCACCATTCCTATATTTCCCATTAGATTAGTAGGATTTGCTTTTGTACCTATATAATACCACACTTTTTTTATTTGTCAATAGGTTTTTAAAAAATATTTCATATTTTTCCTACTTGTTTAGTATGATTTTATTCAAACCAGAGTGAACTGTGTGGAATTTGGAGTTACTGTAGCCGAAACGTTTGGATTATATCCGTAGGGGACGGCTTCCCAGACGTCCCTATGTATAAATTGTGAAACAATTTATACATTATGGCGAACAAAGTTCGCCGCTACAAGCATTAATTTCACACTCTATATTATATAATTATCTGCTCCCTTATTGATAATGTCGGCAATTGTGATTTTATCAACTACTCCGCAGATTGCCTTGTAAAGCTCTTCCCAGACAAACAGCGTACTGCAATTTTCTCTTCTCTCGCAGGTGTTCATTTCACCGTCAAGACACGAAACAGGCGCAAGACTGCCCTCGGTAAGACGTAGAATCATTCCTACTGTATAATATTCGGGCTTGTGCGTAAGGCGATAGCCTCCGTTTGAACCTCGTGTGCTAATGACAAAGCCTGCCCTTGTAAGCACGGTTATAATCTGTTCAAGGTATTTCAGCGACAAATTCTGACGTTTTGCAATGTCCTTGAGCGAGATATTCTCACCGTTATCGTTCTGCGCCAGATCTACCATAAGTCTGACTGCGTAGCGACCTTTTGTTGAAATTTTCAAGTCATCACCTTAATTCATATATAATTACTATGATTTAAGAATATCACAATATTCACCCCTTGTCAATTATGCGTAGCCGAAAATGAAAAATAAAGTCGGAATTGTAAACACCGAGCAAATCTGCGATACAAGAGCCATACTTGCCCCTGTTTCGGGATTTTCGCCGTAGGCTGACGGCATTATAACTGTATTTAAGCCGAGCGGCATTGCGTGAGCACAAAGTGTTGCAATTATTATTTCCTGCGGAGTGTTCAACAGCTTTAAAACAGTTACGACAAACGCAGGCAACGCAACAAGCCTTATTCCTGCTACGACATAGGTCTGCCAGTGTCTGAACAGCTCGGGCAGTCTGTAGCCGCCTATTACAAAACCCGTCAGAATCATAGCAATCGGTGACATACAGCCAGCCGCTGATGAAATTACCGAGGTGACAAGCTCGGTTTTCGGAAGGTTGAGCAAGCCGAGCGCCGCACCGATAAACAGCGACACAAAAATCGGATTCAGAAACGTTTTAAAAGAAAATATCTTGCCGCTGTTCGGAACGAGCCACGCAATCCCGATTGAATAGGTAAACATATTCAGCGGAAGCGTAAACATAAGATAGTCGAAAAGCTCTATGCTTTCTGCTCCGTAAATTCCCGAAACCATCGCAGTACCGACAAAGCCGAAGTTTGAAACTGCAATTGAGTACCTGTAGATTTTCTTAAGATACGGCGTTTTGCCGAGAAATCGGCTGACTATAAAAGCAACAAGAATACAAAACGCAAGAATTACTGCGCTGTAGACAATAAACACCCACTTATGGGTGATGTTTTCTATCGTGCAGTTTGTTCTGAATGTATTGATTACAACGGCAGGCATTAAAATTCTGTTTTCAAGCCTTGAGAATACGGTTGACGCTTCCCTCGGGAGCAAACTGAGCCTGCAAAGGATAAAGCCGATAAGGATAAAAGAAAACAGCACGGCAATCTGAAAAATCACCGACGTGAATATATTCATTGTACCGCCTCCGAAAATTTTATAATATGTATTTGCAGTCAGACATATTATTTGCAGAAAATTTCCGATTATCACTTCGGTTGTAAATAATAAAAGGCACTCAAACCGAGCGCCTTAGCTTTAAACGTAATTAATTTTCCGAAATGCTGTCAATAAAGTTCTGCCAGTCCTCGTCAGTTGCACTGCACTTTTTTGCCATTCTCAGAGCCTTGTGTACAATTTCGTTGCAGTTAATGTATTCAAGCAAATCCTCAGCCAACGTCAGGGATTTTTTCGACTTTGCCGCCAAGTCAAACATTAACTCCTTTTCTTCATCACTGAGCATAAGCGCATTTGCAATTTTAATCAGAACAGGATATGTAGGTGCGGCACGTTTTCCCTTTTCCATACTGGAAATATATACGGCAGAAACACCAATCATATTTGCAAAACCACGAAGTGAAATATGCTTTTGAGTTCTTTTTTTGTAAATAAACGAGCCGAATGTCTTTTCCATAAATTTGTATCACCCGAGATTAATTTCATTAATAAATTTATTTGCAGGGGTATTTCTCAATTTAAAAAACATAATTTTTCTATTTACACAATATTTTACCTTATAACAGAAACAAATAAATTTAGTCAATAATATTGTTTTTCGTTGCTTTTTGTTGCTTGTTGTCGAAAAATGTGATATTATATACTCAACAGAAAATATCAATGCATAATCAATATTATCGAGGTTGCTATGGATAAAAAATTATCAATACTTCTTGTTGAAGATGACCAATATGCATGCAAACAAATTATTAATCTTGCTGACAATTCAGATGATATGACTCTTGTGGGCGTGACAAACAACGCCTTTAAGGCGCTTGACTATATCCGTGACACCCTGCCCGACGTTGTTATTCTTGATCTGGAGCTTCATCAGGGCAGCGGAAGCGGACTGAATGTTTTAAGCGGAATCAAGGATATGTCGCTTTGCAGGGTGCCGTATATTCTTATAACCACAAACAATTCAAGTGCGGTAACCTACGAAACTGCAAGACAGCTTGGTGCCGACTACATTATGTCAAAGCACCAGGAGGGATACAGTGAAAAGTCGGTTATTGATTTTCTGCGTATGCTCGCTCCCGTTATCAAGAGCAGAAAACAAACTCACACAGATGATTTTGAAGAAAGTGAATCTCCTGCTTACTATCAGAAGAGAATAACACGGCGCATTATTGCAGAGCTTAATCTGATAGGTGTAAATCAGAAATCTGTCGGATATAAATACCTGACTGACGCAATTCTGATTACCATTAAGGAGCCGACGCAGAATCTTTGCAGTGTGATTGCCAAAAAGTACGGAAAAACCGAATGCAGTGTTGAGCGTGCAATGCAGAATGCTATAAATCGTGCGTGGGCAACGTCGAGCATTGATGATTTGCTTGCAAACTACACCGCAAAAATCAGCTCGTCAAAGGGTGTTCCGACGCTCACGGAATTTATATTCTACTACGCAAACAAAATCAAAAATGAGTATTAGCAAACAAAAAAACAAGCCGCATTATAAAAATGCGACCTGTTAAGCATTGTTTTTATCTGCTGAACCATGACCAAAGCCACTCCCAAAAGCTCATATTTACACCTCCGTTTTCTTTAAATTCTTTAATAAAATTATAGAAAAACGCAGTGCTAACTTATATTATTCTTAGGTGTGAGCTTTACGTGACTTTTATTACCTTTTTGAAATTACATAAACAAGGGGTTTTTATATTGACTGCTACAATAATCAAATATATAGCTGTAATGCTATGCAGTATTTACTCCTTTGCAAAGTTAACTAATAATCAGTTTTTTCCATCTAAAAAAACACCAACCGGTATTCTTAAGCTGTCAATCTATACGCTTCTTTCTTCATTTCCCATATATTACGCAAGAGTATATTTTCCATTAGCTCATCTGACAGTATTTTGTGTTTTCGTTTTTATTTATACTTTTATCAGCTATAAAAAACCTGTTAAAACAACAATTGCTGTTTCCGTTATATCCTTAAGCTTAAGTTTTCTGTCATATTCTGTCTCTTTTTTCATCTGTATTCCCGTTTCATATATTTTTTATTCAGTTATTGGAAATCAGAACATACTGGATATTACAGCATTTTCTTTTGCAGGCATTGTTCAGTTTTTGTGCACATTCTTATTCTATAAAATCAAAAGACTGCGCAACGGAATTCTGTATTTTACTGAAAAGCTGAACAGCGACTTAAGCGTACTTTTCAGCATACTGATTTTGTTTACGGCATCATTCTTCTACATTACGGAAGATAACTACTTCAAAAATATTATCTTTGTATTTATTATTATTGTCTTTGGCTGTTTGTTGCTTTTATGGTGGAAAAAGCACATAACAGATATCTATCTTGAAAAGGTTTACAAGCGTAATATAGAAATACTTGAAAATTCGCTTGCCGAACAACAGGAAATTAACGACAGGCTAAAGAAAAGTAACGAGGAATTATCAGAAATCATCCACCGTGACAACAAGCTGATTCCGGCAATGGAGTCGGCTGTTGAGGAAATTTTATCCTGCAATTCACCCGACGAGCAAAAGCAAAAGTCAGGTGCACTGCTTTCTCAGCTTAAAGCAATGTCGTCTGAGAGAGGCACTATTTTAAATGATTATGAGAATCTGCACAAAACTCTTGCAAAAACGGGAATCTTCTCAATAGACGCAAGCCTTAAATACCTTATGAAAAGGGCGAATAAAGACGGCGTTTCCTTTGATTTGTCTGTCACCTGCGATATGAAAGAAGCTGTAAAAGCTTTGATTCCCGAAAATAATTTGAACACCCTTATTCTCGACCTCGGGGAAAACGCCCTTATCGCCGTTCGTGACGCTGAGATGAAAAATGTTTTAGTTGTTCTCGGCACGGAAAACGACAACTTTACCGTTAGCATTTACGACAGCGGTCTGCCGTTTGAAAAGAAGGTTATTGACAATCTCGGCAAAAGGCGAATAACCACCCACAGGAAAACAGGCGGAAGCGGTATCGGGCTTATGACGACGGCTGAGCTGCTGAGAAAATGCAAAGCAAGCCTTGTCATTGACGAAAATATCGGCAACGAAAACTACTCAAAAAAAGTATCGGTGATTTTTGACGGGCTGAGTCAGTGCCGGATTATTACCCCGACAAATAAAATTGTTCATCCGCTGTAAGCAATTCACCTTGAAAGCCTACTAAATATATGTTATTATAGAGTTAACAATCAAAGGCGGTTAACAGTATGAAAATTTCTACGAAAGGCAGATATGCTCTGCGTATGCTTATTGACCTTGCACAGCATCAGAATGATGGATACATTGCACTTAAGGATATTGCGGCACGTCAGAATATTTCAAAAAAATATCTTGAACAGATTGTGCCGATTCTCAATAAGTCTGATATTCTCACTACCAACAGAGGCTATCAGGGCGGTTACAGGCTTGCCAAAGCTCCCGACAAATACACAGTCGGCAATATTCTGCGCCTTACCGAGGGCAGTCTTGCTCCCGTTGCCTGTCTTGACTACAATCCCGCAGGATGCGAACGCAGCAGCGAATGTCCTACCCTACCTATCTGGAAAGGTCTTAACAAGGTAATAATCGATTATCTCGACGGCATAACCTTGCAGGATATTATTGATATGCAAAAGGACAAGCTTGCAAATGATTACGTAATATAGCCGAGTGCCATCGTCGGCAAACTGAGTGACAAATTCGGAAATTCCGGAGAAAACAGAATTTAAAGGTTGTACTAAAACAGCGGTCTGACCGTTGCGTTTTAGTACAACCTCTTTTTTTACAATAACTGTTAATTTACTTGACAAAATAATTATGACAGTGTATTATAATACTTACTATTCACATAGGTATTATATGTATTATATTATTTTTATTAACAAAGACTGAAAATATGAATAAACAGATATAGAGAATTAATTTAATTTTCTTGCAATCAATCAGATTTGAGATGAATAACTATGAGCTTTAATTTTGACAATATAAATATCATAAACAATATGTACAAAGGCAGTTTCGGCATTGAAAAAGAGAGTCTGAGGGTAAATACTGACGGTTTTCTTTCCCACACCCCTCACCCGTTCGGAAACGACACGCACATTGACAGGGACTTCTGCGAAAATCAGGTTGAAATCGTCACCGACGTTTTTGACGATACAAGCGGAGTTTTCAGTCAGCTTTCATTTCTTCACAACACCGTTGTAAAGGAACTTCTGAGCCTTGAAACAGGCAGTGAAATACTATGGCTGTTTTCGAATCCGCCCTATGTAAAGGGTGAAAGCGACATTCCGATTGCAAGCTTTAAGGGCAGTCTTAAAGGCAAGGAAATCTACAGAAAATACCTTGCCGAAAAGTACGGAAAGAAAAAAATGCTCTTTTCGGGAATCCACTTCAATTTTTCCTTTGCCGACGAGCTTTTAAAGTACGGATTTATCGAAAGCAAAATGGAATCCTTTGCCGATTACAAAAATAATCTCTACCTCGAGCTTGCAAAGAAAATGACAAAATACAGTTGGCTGATTGTGTATCTCACTGCCGCAAGTCCGATAATGGACGGTTCATTTTTTGATGACAGCGCAATCGAAAAAGACGTTGTAACGCCGTTTTCGTCTGCAAGGTGCAGTAAAATCGGCTACTGGAATGAGTTTACACCGATTCTGAATTACCACAGTCTTAAGAGCTACGTTGACAGTATTCAGCATTACATAGCTGACGGTTTGCTGAAATCTGCCTCAGAGCTGTATTATCCGATAAGACTTAAGCCCCTCGGTGCAAATTCAATTGAAAACCTCGAAAAATACGGAGTAAATCACATTGAACTGCGTATGCTCGACCTGAATCCACTTTCCCCTGTCGGAATTTTCAGGGAGGATATGGATTTTATTCATATTCTCATACTCTATCTGACTTCGCTTGAGGACGAAGATTTTTCGGAGAACAGCCAGATTTGCGCAATAAAGAATGTTAAGCTGGCGGCTGAATATGACGATGAAAATACATTTATCAGCTTTGGCGGCGAAAAAATCACTTTAAAGTCAGCCGCATTTAATGTTCTTTGCGATATGCAGAATTTTTTTGAAAAATACAATCAGAAGAAAGCACTGAATATTATTGATTATCAGAAGAATAAAATTACCGACAAAAGCAAACGCTATGTTGAAATCATCCGCAAAGACTACAGCAGAAGCTATGTCAAAAACGGTATTCTGCTTTCATTGAAATACGCAGACAGGAGTGATTGAAATGTGCGAAATTTTAGGAGTAAGCTTTGAAAACGAAGCCTGCATAAACGACTATCTGAAAATCTTTTACAGCCACAGCAACAACCACCCTCACGGATGGGGACTCGCTTTGGCTGACGGAAACAACATAAACATTGAAAAAGAGCCGATTCAGGCGACAAAAAGCCGCTACCTCAGAGAACGCCTGTCACAGCCTGTTATCACAAAAACCGCACTGGCACATATCCGCTATGCAACAATCGGCAACATAGAATACAAAAACTGCCACCCGTATTCAAAAACGGACAATTCATCAAGGCGCTGGACGCTTATTCACAACGGCACGATTTTTGACTATCCGCCGCTTTGCAAATTTTTGAAAACACAAACGGGTGATACCGACAGCGAAAGAATCCTTCTGTACATCATTGAGCAGATTAACAATGCGCAGAAGGCTACTAAAAGTCCTCTTAATGCAAACGAAAGATTTTCTCTGCTTGACAGCATCATAGCTGATATGTCAAAGGAAAACAAGCTTAATCTGCTGATTTTTGACGGAGAGTATATGTACGCCCACACAAATTATGCCGACTCTCTGCATTATCTTGAAAGCGATTACGGAGTTGTTTTTTCAACACTTCCGCTCTCAAATGAGGGTTGGAAAAATCTTCCGATGAATACACTCTTTGCCTTCAGAAACGGCAGCCTTGTTTTCAGCGGAACAAACCATAAAAATGATTTTTTCGACAACGAGGAAACACTTAAATATCTGTATCAGATTTTCTCGGATTTGTAAGGAGGACGCTATGGAACTTGAGCTTATCAGACAACAACTACACAAGCGTTACATAGAGCCGACAAAGGAAAAGCGTGAAAAATATATAGGCGTTGAGATTGAAATGCCCATTGTGAATTTATCAAAAAAAGCTGTTGATTTTGAGGTAGTTCACGAAATAACACACCGCTTTATATCTCATTTTAAATTTTCTGTTGTCGGCACTGATGACGAGGGAAACATTTTCTCGGCACAAAGCCCTTTAAACGGAGATATTCTGTCCTACGACTGCTCCTACAACAACCTTGAGCTTTCGTTTGGCAGAGAGCAGAGTTTGTTTACAATTCAGAACAGATTTTTCAAATACTATGATTTTCTGCAAAACGAATTCAAAACATACAACTACACGCTTACGGGTATGGGTGTAAATCCTTACCGCAGTTACAACCACAACGTACCCATTCCGAACGGACGCTATCGTATGCTTTTTCATCATCTAAGCTCTTACAGGAAGTACCATGATTTGCCCATGCATTTTCACAGCTATCCCGAATACGGCACATTTTCGAGTGCGTCGCAGGTACAGCTTGACGTTGAATACGACAAGCTTGTGCTTACGCTGAACACGTTTTCAAGGCTTGAGCCGATTAAGGCGCTTTTGTTTTCAAATTCTGTTCTGCTCGGAGAAGATGAAACCACGCTTTGCTGTCGTGATATGTTCTGGGAGAACAGCACTCACGGAATAAATCCGCATAATGTCGGAATGTACGACTGCGAATTTGAAAGCGTAGAGGATATTCTGTCGTACATTGAAACCACAAGCATTTACTGCGTTGAAAGGGACGGCAAATACATTAATTTTGCACCGATAAGGCTTGATGAGTACTTTAACAGAAAATTGGTAACAGGCGAGTATTTCGACAACGGAATTTACAGAAAAATTGAAATAGAACCTCGTTTTGAAGATCTGGAATATCTGCGCACATTCAAGTTTATTGACCTGACATTCAGAGGAACGGTTGAATTTCGCAGTGTGTGCTGTCAGCCAATCAGCGACAGCCTTTGCGTAGCGGCATTTCACGTCGGACTGATGGACAAGCTTAAGGAGCTATCGGCGTTGCTTGAAAGCGACAGGATAATTTATCATCACGGTTACACATCGGGCGAATTAAGAAAGATTCTGATAAAACGGAATTTTCCTGAATTTATAGATAAGGACAAGCTATACAGCCTTGCAAAGCAGGTTGTTGACCTTGCGTATGACGGACTTGTTAATCGAAATCAGGGAGAGGAAAAGCTTTTAAGTCCGCTTTATCAGAGGATAAACTCAAAAAGCAACCCCGCAAAGAATATGATAGAATTAAAAAACAGCGGAGTAAAGCTTGAAGAAATAATAGCAGAATACGCAAAATCTGAGTAATTTACACGCAATTTGAGCATACAGTTTTCTAACAAAAGCTGTGTCCCGACAACTGCACTGAATATTCTTATAAAGAAAAATGAGCAAATCTGAATGACCTGCTCATTTTCGTAATGATATCTTTAACAGCTAATAATAAAACTCCAATTAGTTATTTCTTTTTTCAGTATTTGCAGTTTTCCTATGATGATTTCTATCAACAAACTCTCTGACATTTGCCGGAACATATTTTGCGTACAAGCTATCCACAGTTTTTTATAATACCTCATTTATTCATAATCGTATCATAATCTTCCTGCGGTTTGTCAATAGGAGTGAGATTGAACTTTTCAATCAAAATATCAAGCACACCTTTTGAAACAAATGCAGGCAGTGTAGGTCCGAGATAGATATTCTTTATCCCAAGATATAAAAGCGTCAGCAAGATACAAACTGCTTTCTGTTCGTACCACGAAAGGACAAGTGTAAGCGGCAGGTCGTTAACTGTGCAGTCAAAAGCCTCTGCAAGAGCCAGTGCGATTTTTATTGCACTGTATGCGTCATTACACTGTCCGCAGTCGAGTATTCTCGGAATACCCTCAATATCGCCCAAATCCAAATCGTTAATACGATATTTTCCGCAGGCAAGGGTTAGGATAATAGTATCAGGCGGTGTAAGCTTTGCAAAGTCTGTGTAATAGCTTCTGCTGTAAGACGCTCCGTCACAACCGCCTATAAGGAAGAAATGCCTGATTTTCCCCTGCTTTACAAGGTCAACTATTTTATCTGCATTTGACAGCACCGCATTGTGAGCAAATCCTGTTGTTACCGTAGTGCCGCCGTTCATTCCCCGCATTTCCTTGTCCTCATCATAACCGCCGCACTCAATCGCTTTTTCGATAACGGGAGTAAAATCCTTGTCCTCGCCGATATGAACGATTTCGGGATAAGATACAACAGAAGTGGTGAAAACTCTGTCGCTGTAGCTTTCTCTCACGGGCATAAGGCAGTTTGTGGTAAACAAAATCGGTGCAGGAAGATTGTGAAATTCCGACTGCTGATTTTGCCAGCCCGTACCGAAATTACCCTTGAGATGCGGATATTTTTTTAGTTCGGGATAACCGTGAGCAGGTAACATTTCGCTGTGCGTGTATATATTTATTCCCTTACCCTCGGTCTGCTCAAGCAACAGCTTTAAATCGTGCAAATCGTGACCGCTTACAACAATAAACGGTCCTTTCTCTATAGTCAGAGAAACCTCTGTCGGCACCGGATTTCCATAGGCGTCAGTATTAGCCTTATCAAGCAAAGCCATACATTTAAAATTGACCTCGCCTGTCTTTAAAACAAGCTCAAGCAATTCATCTGCACTTTTCTTTTCACCCAGAGCGTAAAGAGCTTCGTAGAAAAAGCTACTTACTTCACTGTCGGTTTTGCCGAGAACAAGCGAATGATAAGCATAAGCCGCCATTCCCTTTATACCGAACAGTATCAGTGATTTCAAGGAACGGATATCTTCGTGGTCATCCCAGATATTTTCCATATCGTAATCTTCAAATTTTTCGCTGTTGATTCTGCCCTTTTCTGTTTCAATTTCGGTCTTTATCTGCTTGATTGTCACATTGTTAAAATTAACATTTGTTAGTGTCGTAAAAAGTCCTTTCATCACAAACTCATCAGTATGAGCTGTAGGGTTGCCTGATTTTGCCGCCCTTGCAAGTCCGATAAGCGCACCCACAAGCTCGTCCTGATAATTTGCGGTATCGGCTTTTTTACCGCATACTCCTGCTTTGCCCTCGCAGGCTTTATTGTGAGCAGTCTGCTGACACTGAAAACAAAACATATCCTTCATTTGTTACCTCCAAATTTCAAACAATAAGATTATTCTTTCACTTCAATTGCATCTACCGGACAGCTGTCAGCAGCCTCCTGAACCAAGTCTTCCAGCTCGGTTGCTATTTCGTTTTTTGCTGTGGCAACTCCTTCATCTGTCATAGTAAACACCTCAGGACAAATGCTGTTGCACAAACCACATCCAATACAATTTCCGTTTACTCTGGCATTCATAAATACACCTCCGCTCAATAAAATGAAACAATAAACGGTATGTGATTTTTACATCGTTATTTTTATTATTTTCCTGATCATTGTTTTTAACACTTCCAAATTTTTCAAGTATATTTACTTTGACAAAATTACTTCTTAACAAAAAAATCCGATTGAGATTCATTTAAGAAAATCAATCGGATTTATGTTCTCTACCCCTCATACTTATCCCATCTGCGGACAATCTTTCCTGTCTGCAGTTCACGTATTGAATTAAAAACGGCAGTTTGATTCCTCCATATCTCAATATCGACATGAAAATGACCAAAGAACCAGTGCTTATATGTAACTCGTCGCTGAATATCATCAAGAAATATGTTCAACGGCAGTTCTTCAATCACATCTTTTTTAATACCTAAACTCTGTATTGAAGAAAGATAATTAAGAGAATCTGAAGGAGCAGTATGTGTAATTATATAATCTACCTGATAATTAGCTTTCCGGAGATTATTCTCAGCATTTTTATATTCTTCTTCAGAAGGCATCTCCTGCGGCCACCAGGAAACATTTTCCTGTCTGCGGTACTTATCCATGGAATATCCGCCACCGAATACAAATACCACAATTCCATCAATATTATATACTTCTCCACGCATAAGATGGATAAGATTATGACGGATTTTATGAACCTTTCCACCATTCCAGAGTTCAACCGGATATCCATTCAGTTTATTGAAATTTTCGTGATTACCATCCGCAAACAAAACAGTGTATTCTTGTTCACTAATCCAGTCAAAAAAAGTTTCTTCTGACCAGTATCTTCCGTTCCAGAAACCAATTCCGAAGTCGCCATTCACTATCAAAATGTCTCCGGAGGAAAGTGCAGGATGAATTTGCTCAACCCATTTATGCTGATTTGCATGGATGTCACCGGTATTGTAAATCATAATTTCACCTTATTTCTATAATATAAACAATATTTAATCTTCGCCAATATAAATCCATTTTCCACTTTCATACATCAAAAGTTGGTCATCATTGATTGTCACACATTGACGCCCACCGACCTCCTCACATGCCTTAAGCGTTAAATATGAATAGTGATCATAATGACAAAGTATATTTGCAGGCACAAGACCCAAAGCGTCGAAACAATGATTGATGACATTGTTATCTTCCACCTGCGTTATGTATTCAATATTGTTTGTTGCAAGATAAGCTCCTGCAGACACACCAATATAGACAGCTCGTTTTTCAATAACACAATTTCTGATTTTTTCCGGCAACAAATTCTTCTTTACAATGTCTAATAGTTTGAATGGATCTCCTCCGGCAACATAAATGTAGTCAGGAAATTCGCAACCTGAAAAGCCAATATCATTTAGAACATAAATATTATCAGGGTTGAAACCAAATTCAACCAGTCCTTGTTTTTCTCTTTCTGCCGTTTTTTTCATATCAAAACCTGCATAGGGAATAATTACACAACTTTTTCTTTTTAAAGATTCGCCGTGAGGAATAGCGAGAGCATACTTTTCCCTCATTATCGGACTACAAAAGCCATAAGATGAAAACAACATTACCATAATACACGTCCCCCCACATTTTTGTAATAATAAATAAGTTCATATTACTACTCATTATCTGCATTTTCTTCAATTCATCAAGAATTATCTTAATAATAGCACTTTTCTGTCTGCTTCAATCAGTAACAGTTCAGCACCAGACTCAACTAACGTATTTTAAGAAGATGCATACACTTATGTATTTCCTTCATCATCAATTTTATTGTCCGTATATAGAATATTTATTTCAGCACAGTCAAAGGTAAACAATGTTTTACACAGAGCTTCTTCACCTTATCACTTAATAAGGTAAAATACATTTCATCATTTTCCATTATCATAAAATACCTCTTAATAATAATAAAATTTTAAGTAATTTACAAGACTATTAAAACATTTTTCACTGCTACTTTTTCATCATAAATATATTGTTGCTTTTCTATTCGCTAATTCATCACTATTAAAATGAAAATGCAGATACAAATTCTGAATAAAATCATCATAGCTGTTTCAATTAACATTCTTTTTTATCAATAAGACTGATAGTATCATCAAGTACCAAGATAAATAACTTGTCTAATATATTTAGTTTGAAACGGTGATGGAAATTATGGCTCAATGTAAAAAATGCAGTGTTATTCCATTTATTGTGTATCAAAAAACAACGGTATGTCATATTCAGCGATACTTATACAACTTCTTTGCTAACAAGTTTTTTCAGTAAAGATGTTGAATTAATACCATCATAAAAAGTATTACAAGATCTATGCTTGGTCAACCATGGTCAGCAGTAGAAATAAATGCAAAACAAAAAGGTTCGTAGATTGCTCTACGAACCTTCGTGGCTCCCCCAACTGGGCTCGAACCAGTGACATCATGATTAACAGTCAAACAATC
>JBJFHX010000074.1:0-4084 GCA_051893995.1 Ruminococcus sp. | reverse complement strand
GCAGTCGGTTTTAAACGGCGACAAGGTAACGGGAATCACAACAATGCTTATGGATGTCGGTCTTGACACAGGCGATATTCTGCTCACAGAAGAAACGGAAATCGGCGAAAATGAAACGTCGGGCGAGCTTTTTGACCGCCTTGCAGTTCTCGGCGGCGAGCTTATTTTAAAAACTCTTTCCGCCCTTGAAAAAGGCGAAATTACCCCTGTAAAGCAGGACGAAAGCCTTGCAACTCAAACCTCAAAGATTGACAAGTCGCTTTGTCCGATTGATTTTTCAAAATCTGCTTCTGAGGTTCACAACAAGGTAAGAGGACTTAACCCCTGGCCTGTTGCAACAACAAAAATCTGCGGAAAGAACGTAAAGGTTTATTCAACAAGACTTTGCCAAAAAAGCGGTAAAATCGGAGAAGTGCTTTCAACAAAGCCGCTTGTTGTTGCCTGCGGTGAAAAGTCAGTTGAAATTCTTGAAATTCAGCCCGAGGGCAAAAAGCGAATGACAGCCGATGCATTTCTTGCCGGTCATAAGCTTGAAATCGGCGATATTATAGGACAGGAGGTCTAAATATGGGATTTTTCTACGGTTTTGACTGGACATATCTTGTTTTTATTGTGCCCTGCATAATAATTACGCTGATTTGTCAGGTTAAAGTACAGTCAACCTTTTCAAAATATTCAAAAATCAGAAATTCACGCAATATAACAGGCGCACAGGCGGCTGAATACGTGCTTCGTCAGAACGGCGTTACGGGTGTGAGAATTGAACACGTATCGGGCAGTATGACCGACCATTTCGACCCGAGAACGAATGTTATAAGGCTTTCGGATACTGTTTACAACAGCAATTCCGTAGCCGCAGTCGGAGTAGCATGTCACGAGGCAGGTCACGCAGTTCAGCACGCAGAAGGTTATCTTCCGAATAAAATCAGGGGCTTTATCCTGCCGATGGCAAAAATCGGTTCGCAGTTGAGCTGGATTTTGATTCTGCTCGGACTTATCTTTACCGCAAAAGTAGGATTTGTTCTGCTTTATATCGGAATTGTTCTGTTTTCATTGTCCGTACTGTTTACAATCGCAACTCTTCCCGTTGAGTTCAATGCCTCAAAAAGAGCACTTGAATGTATCAGAACGTCAGATTTGCTTTACGGTGATGAATACACAGGTGCAAAGCGCACATTACAAGCTGCGGCTATGACCTACGTTGCCTCGGCACTTACCGCAATAATGCAGCTTTTAAGATTAATTATAATTGCCAGAGGCAGAAGAGATTAAAATTTTTGGAGAACTAAAATGTCAAACCCGAGAAATATTGCATTCAACGTACTGATGAAAATTGAACAGGATAATGCCTACTCTAATATTGCGCTTAACAACGCAATACGTGAAAATAAACTCTCGGGGCTTGACAGCTCCTTTGTTTCCGCACTCGTTTACGGAGTGCTCGAACGCGGAATCACGCTTGATTATATTATCAGGCAGTATTCTAAAATTCCTTTAAGGAAAATTGAACTCAAAACAAAAATGATACTTAGGCTCGGAATTTTACAGTTGCTTTTTATGGATAAAATCCCCGAAAGTGCGGCTGTAAACGAGAGCGTAAACCTTGCCAAAAAACACAAGCTGCAAAAATCCTCGGGATTTATCAACGGAATCCTCCGCAGTATCACACGTGCAGAGGAAAAGTATAGACTTCCCGATAAGTCCGACAAGGTTTTATATTATTCGGTCAAGTATTCCGCACCGCAGGAGCTTGTAAGGTTGTGGATTAATTCCTATGGAGAATTAAACACTGAACAGCTTTTATTATCCCTCGGCGGCAGACCGAAAATCTGTGCAAGGGTGAACACACTGAAAACCGACAGAAATCTGCTTATTGCAGAGCTTGCAAAGGAAAACGTAACGGCAGAGGAAATTCCGTTCCTTGAAAACGCAGTTTCTCTGACAGGCACAGGCTCAATCGAGCGATTATCCGCCTATAAATCGGGAAAACTTCATATACAGGACGCTTCCTCTCAGCTTTGCGTTGACTTTCTTTCTCCAAAGCAAAGAGAGGTTATGCTCGACATCTGCTCGGCACCGGGCGGTAAATCCTTTACAGCGGCGCAGTATATGGGCGACAGGGGCAAAATCTTTGCCTGCGATTTGTACGACCACAAGCTTAAATTAATATGTGACGGTGCAAAACGTCTCGGCATAAATTCAATTGTTACCCTTAAGCGTGACGGTGCTTCATCAGACGTTCCTTTGCCGCTTGCCGACAAAATTCTCTGCGACGTTCCTTGCAGCGGACTCGGAATACTCTCCCGAAAGCCCGAAATTCGCTATAAAGATAATCTTATCACTGACGATTTGCCCGAGTTACAGTACAAAATTCTTTGTCAGAGTGCTCGGTATCTTGCAAACGGCGGACGACTTGTGTACTCTACCTGCACATTGAATCCTGCCGAGAACAACAAAAATACACAGCGTTTTCTTGAGGAGCACCCCGATTTTTACGGAGTTACGCTTTCACTTCCGCCTCAGATAAACCGTGCTTTTGAAGAAAACGATTACGAAATCACGCTTATGCCGCACACAGCAGGCACAGACGGCTTTTACATTGCAGTATTCGGAAAGAAGGTCTGAAATTGCTCGTTGACATAAAATCTTTGAATGATGAAGAGCTTGAAAATTTCATAACAGACAGCGGCTTTCCGAAGTTTCGTGCGAAGCAGATTCGCTCGTGGCTGGCAAAAAATGTAACAAATTTTGATGAAATGCGCAATATTCCGACAAATTTAAGGGATTTTTTAAAAACAAGTAGTTACATTTCTGTTGCAAATATTGAAAAAAAGCTCGTTTCAAGGTATGATAAAACGGTAAAGTACCTTTTTTCCTTTAATGACGGCGAGTGTGTTGAAGCGGTTGTTATGAGCTACAAGCACGGCTGGTCAATGTGCATTTCAACTCAGGTCGGCTGTAAAATGGGCTGTACCTTTTGCGCAACGGGCAAAAGCGGATTTTCACGCAGTCTGACACCGTCAGAAATGCTGGCGCAGATTGAAGCGGCACAAAGGGACTTGGATATAAGAATCTCTAACGTTGTGCTTATGGGAATGGGCGAGCCGCTTGACAACTTTGACAATGTTATTAAGTTTATAAGACTTGCTTCCGCAGATAACGGTCTTAACATAGGTATGCGCCACATAACGCTTTCAACCTGCGGAATTGTTCCGAAAATATACGAGCTTGCAAAGCTTCACCTCGGAATAACTCTTTCGGTTTCACTTCACGCTCCGAATGATGAAATCAGGCAGAAAACAATGCCGATTGCAAGGAAATATTCTATAGAAGAATTATTACAATCGTGCAGAGATTATTTTGACACAACAGGCAGACGTGTCACCTTTGAATATTCAATGATAAGCGGAGTAAACGACAGCGACGATAACGCACGAGAGCTTGCAGAAAGACTGTCGGGTATGAACTGCCACGTAAACCTCATTCCCGTAAATACTGTTGAAGGAACGGGGTACATAAAGAGCAATATAAAAAGACAGCAGTCTTTTATTGATATACTTGCCGAAAAAAATATTGCGGCAACAGTCAGGCGAACCCTCGGAAGCGACATCAACGCTTCCTGCGGTCAGCTTAAACGAAATAATATTTTAAAAGGAGGTAAATAACTTGGAAGTATTCAGCAAAAGTGACATCGGACTTGTCCGAACTCAGAATCAGGACGATTTTCGCTTCGGAGTTATTTCTCCCAGCTGTGTTTGGGCGGTAGTATGTGACGGAATGGGAGGTGCCAACGGCGGAAATATTGCAAGTGCAACAGCCGTTGAATACATAAGCACCAAAATTACCGATTTATATAAGGACGATATGACAAAGGAACAAATCGGCGAGCTTATGGCTGAAATTGTTGTTAATGCAAATATGAAAATATTTGAGCTTTCAACAACTGACCCCGAGCTTGCAGGAATGGGAACAACCTGCGAATTTGTATTTGTCAAGGACACAACAGTTCACGTTGTCCACGTTGGCGATAGCCGTACATACGCAATCAGGGGCGGTAAGATAAAACAGCTTACCGAGGACCACT
>JBJFHX010000073.1:8845-16720 GCA_051893995.1 Ruminococcus sp. | reverse complement strand
CCGACTTTTCCACTCGAATTGCCTGCGGCGGCTCGCCGCTAAATTATGGTTTAGCGGGCAAAAATAATTGTTATAAAACAAAATCGGGCAGCCATCTGGCTGCCCGAAATCAGTTTACGTTATGAATTAGTCAAAGAATTTTGCGTGGATTGCAGAAACTGCCTTGTCAGCGTCTGCTGAGTCGATAAGAACGGAAACCTTGATTTCGCTTGTGCTTATCATCTGAATGTTAATCTGAGCGTCATAGAGAGCCTCAAACATCTTTGTAGCAACGCCTGCGTGGCTTTCCATACCTGCGCCAACGATTGAAATCTTTGCAACGTTGTCATCATAGAGAATTTCAGCTGCGCCGAGGTTTTCCATATAGTCCTTAAGACAAGCAACAGCTTCCTGACCTCTGTCCTTTGCAACTGTAAAGCTGATGTCCTTCTTGCCGTCGTGACCGATAGACTGGAGGATAATATCAACATTGATATCCTTTGCAGAAAGCTTTGAGAACATCTTGAATGCAAGACCGGGAAGGTTGGGAATACCCGTAACAGAAATTCTTGCTACCTCTGTATCTTTAGCAACACCGCTGATTAACATTTTCTCCATTTTTGTTTTCTCCTTTACTATTGTACCCGAAGCCTTAGCCATACTCGAAAGCACTTCAAGCTCGATGTTATATTTTTTAGCCATTTCAACCGAACGGTTGTTAAGAACCTGAGCGCCGAGTGTGGCAAGCTCAAGCATTTCGTCATAGGAAATCTCTTTAAGTTTCTGGGCGTTCTTAACCTTTCTCGGGTCTGCTGTGTAAACGCCCTCAACGTCTGTGTAAATCTGGCACAAGTCGGCGTGCATTGAAGCGGCAATAGCAACTGCGCTTGTGTCGGAGCCGCCTCTGCCGAGTGTTGTAACGTCGCCGTACTTGGAAAGTCCCTGGAAGCCTGCAACTACAACAATGTTCTTCTTGTCAAGCTCACGTCTGATTCTTGAAGCTTCAACTCTTTTGATTCTTGCGCTTGTGTGGGCAGAAGTGGTTTCAAAGCCTGCCTGCCAGCCGAGCAGAGATACTGCGTGGTAGCCGAGCTTTTCAATTGCCATTGCAAGAAGTGAAATAGAAATCTGCTCGCCTGCGGCAAGAAGCATATCCTTTTCACGGCGGGAAGCGTTGGGGTTAATCTCCTTCGCCTTTTCGATAAGGTCGTCTGTTGTGTCGCCTTGTGCGGAAACAACAACTACAACGTCGTTGCCCTTAGCAAAGGTGTCCGTTACGATTTTCGCAACGTTCATTACACGCTCGGCGTTGGCAACAGAGCTGCCGCCGAATTTCTGAACTATCAAACTCATTTACTCAATACTCCTCTTTTGTTTTTTATAGGAAATGCTCCGATATAATCGGGCAAAATAAGTAAGCAATATCAATCTGTCTACTCTTTTTTGTCGGGAAACCCAACATAATTATAAATCGCCTATGCGGATTGTTGAAAGAACCTCTACACCCTCGTTCCTGAGTGCTTCTGTCTTTTCAGTAATTTCTCCATAGGGCATTTCTGTCGTAACAAATGCAGCTTCATCAGCAGGTGCATCTTCTCTTGTGATTACGCTGATTGCGCCGAAAAGCTTTTCTGCCTTTTTAAGAGCATTTTCGCCCCTGACTCTGACGTATGCGGCTGTTTTTGACTCTGTGTAGGGAATGATGTTGCTGCCGTTTCTGTCTGTCCAGTAAAGGTATTTTCTGGTTTTGAGGTGCTTGCAGCAGTCGACAACGTCAGCAACAACTGCGCTTGCTGTCGGTAACTTGCCTGCGCCCTTACCGTAGAATACTACGTCGCCTGTGCAGTCGCCTCTTACCATAATTCCGTTGAACTCGTTGTCAATATTTGCAAGCTGGCTCATATTCGGAACGAACATAGGAGCAACAAGAATGTCGATTTTGCCGTCGTCAAGACGTTTTACCTTGCCGATAAGCTTGATTACGCAGTTGAATGCTTCAGCGTACTTAACGTCCTCAAGAGTGATTTCTGTAATGCCCTCGGTATGTACCGAATCAGGATAAACGTGCTTGCCGAATGCAAGGGATGCAAGAATACAGATTTTGCGGCATGCGTCGTGACCTTCGATGTCGGCTGCGGGATTTCTTTCGGCAAAGCCGAGGTCCTGAGCAAGCTTTAATGCGTCCTCAAACTGCATACCGTCCTCAATCATTTTAGTAAGGATAAAGTTGGTAGTGCCGTTTAAGATGCCTGCAATTTCATAAACGATGTTAGCTACAAGGCACTGGCTCATAGGACGGATAATCGGAATACCGCCGCCTACCGAAGCCTCGAAAAGAAAGTTTACGTTTTCTTCCTTTGCTATTGCAAGAAGCTCTGCACCGTGCGCCGCAACAAGCTCTTTGTTGGAGGTTACAACGCTTTTGCCTGCCTTCAAGCACTGCTTAACAAAGTCGTAGGCAGGATTTAAGCCGCCCATAACCTCAACAACAACTCTTACCTCACGGTCGTTTATAATGTCGCTGAAGTCCTTTGTAAATCTGTCGACGAGAGGACTGTCGGGAAATTCACGCAAATCAAGAATGTGCTTGATGTAAATTTCCTCGCCGAGACTTGCAAAAAGCTTCTGTTTGTGTGTTGTGAGAATTTCGGCTACGCCTGAGCCCACAACTCCGTGTCCCATTATTGCTACTGAAACCATATCTTTACCTAACCTTTCAGATTATTTATATATTGTTTGAAGTGTAGGGAACAGTCCTGACTGTTTCGAATCCATTGATGACTGCTGTTAATCAGCGGAACGGTCAAGACCGTTCCCTACATAATAAATATCAGTTAATGTTTATAACATATTACAACTACTCTTCGGGTGCAGGCTCGGGGGTGTTGCCTCCTTCTCCGCCGCCTTCGGGATTGCTGCTTTCGCCGCCGCCTTCAGGATTGCTGCTTTCACCGCCGCTGCTTTCGCCACCGCTGTTCTCTCCGCTGCTTTCACCGCCTGAGTTTTCACCTGAGCCGCTGTTTTCACCGCTGCCGGAGCTTTCGCCTGAGCCGCTCGATTCTCCGCCTGAAGTGTCGGAACCGTAGTTGCTGCTGGTTGCATTATAGTCATAATATCCGCCCATCGCAGGCATATTGTCCTCGGTGTAGTAACCTATATATCTGCCCGATGGATAATCGGTTGTTACGATAAGTCCGGTGTAGGGGTTATACTGTGCTTCAACAAGGTTGGGTGAGAGGTTATATTCCTTCTGTTCCTTGTCCTCAAGATACTTGCCCATAACGTTTGCAAAGAACTTGGGTGCAACTGTTCTTCCTGAGTCGCTAATGCTGTCGGGCTGGTCAAAGCCGCACCACGTTGCAAGGGTTGCATACGGAGAAAGTCCGCAGAACCACGAGTCCTTGTTGTAGTCGGTTGTACCTGTTTTGCCGATAATATCCCAGCCGCTGATTTTTGCGTAGCTTGCGCCTGTGTGACTGAGCTGGGTGTATGTCATATTGTAGCTTAAAAGTCTGTTCATAATTGAAGCAGTTTCGGCGGAATAAGCCTGCTTCGGAATTGCTTCACGGTTGTCGATAATAATGTTATCCTCGGAGTCGGTTACATAGTAGTATGTGTACGGCTCATAGTAAAGACCGCCGTTGCCCATATAATTGTATGCAGCAGCCATTTCTCTAACCGAAACACCGCCGTTCATACCGCCGATTGAAAGAGCACCGGTATTTCCTGCGTCCTCCTCGGAAAGCTTTTTGAATCCCATTTTTGTAACAGCCTGCTCGTAGGCAACCGACGGACCGCCGATTAAGTTCATTGTCTGAACGGCTGTTGCGTTTGAAGAAATCTCAATTGCATCAGGCAGGAGCATATCTCCGTTGTAACTGCCGTATGCGTTGTTAGGACCTGATACAAGCTGACCGTTTACGTCTTTCCAGTTGTCAACAGGCTCGTCCTTTACGAGCGATGAGTAGTAAAGCAGTTTGTTGTCTATTGCATAAGGATAAACGATTACGGGCTTGATTGAAGAACCTGGCTGCAGTGACGAGTGAGTTGCTCTGTCCCATTCAAGAGCCTGAGTTTTCTTTTTTGAGCTGCCTACGGTAGCAATAACTCTGCCGTCAAAGCCCATAAGCACCGAGCCTATCTGAAGCTCGGAATCGTAGGTTTTGTCAATGTTCTGTGCAGCCTCTTCAATATAATTCTGCATCTTTTCGTCCATTGCGCAGTAGATTTTGAGTCCCTCGGTGTAGAGCTTTTCGGAAGCCGCTTCCTCGCTGATATTGTAATACAGCGCAAGGTCCTCTTTCAAATCATAGAAAACCTGGTCAATGTACCAGTTCTGAACGTAATCGTTGTCGTCATCGTCTTCTTTGGTATTCTGGAAACCGACAAAGGTCATATCTGCCGACTCCTTCATAGCCTGTTCGTACTCGGATTTAGTAATCTTGCCCTGGTCGTACATTTCATTGATTACGATTTCACGGCGTTGCTTGTTGTTTTCGGGATAAACAAGAGGATTCCACAAGGACGGATTCTGCGTAATGCCCGCAATTGCGGCACATTCGGCAATTGAGCAGTCCTTTATGCTCTTGTCAAAATAGAGCTGTGCGGCTGCTTCAACACCCTGACAGTTGTTGCCGAAGTTTACAACATTGAGGTACGCTTCAAGAATCTGATCCTTTGTATATTCGTCCTCAAGCTTTAAAGCCTTGCAGATTTCACGAAGCTTACGGTTGATTGAAACCTCGTTGTCGTCGGTTATGTTCTTGATAAGCTGCTGGGTGATTGTCGAACCGCCGTAGGTGTCTTCGCCCGTAGCAAGGTTTACAACAGCAGAGAGCGTTCTTGCCCAGTCAACGCCGTTGTGCTCATAGAAACGCTTGTCCTCAATTGCGACAACAGCGTCCTTCATAGCCTGAGGAATATCCTGATTGTCAACCCAAATTCTGTTTTCGGTGCTGTAAAGCGTCTGATATTCCTTGAACTCGCCTGTTTCGTCGTCCTTAATATAGATAAAGCTTGTCTGATTAAGAGATTTTGCCTTGAGGTCAATACCTGTCGGCTCAGAAGCGAGCGTGAAAATGTAAATTGAAAGAGAAATTCCTGCTATGAAAAATGCGACAAAGCAGATTGTAAAGGCTGTGAGCAGAAATTTACCAAGCCCTTTAAAAAATCTTTTTACTCCGCTTTCGCTTTTTCCGGTAATAATGCCTGTATCAGCAGATTTGTCCGTGTAACGGCTTATGTCTGTTTCACGTTTGTTACGCATATTTACTCCTTTAACGGCAATTTGCCTGTTTGAGACTCAATAAACAATGTAAAGTCTTTATAATACAATTATGTTGATAAAATAGAGTAAAAAACACTATTAATAGTTATTATAGCACCTCAGATTAAAAAAATAAATATGTTAAATTAATTTTTTATTAAAAAATATAGAGTTTCAGCGAAGGTTTTTTATGAAAAAGGGTGAATATTCACCTCTTAACTGGAAAAACTACGGGTAATAAGCGTTCAAAGTGAGGAATATAAAATGAAAAAGCTGATACTTATTACGGGAATAATACTTATGGTGTGCCTGTTTACAAGCGTTTATGCCTCTCCTGCGGCGACGGTAGAAACAGGAACAGGGATAAGCGAAGAAGAAAAGGGAAATAAAAACGAGGTTTTTGTGCTTAAATCCGAAAACAACCGCATTGTTGTCTACAGATACGGAGAAAATACTCCGTATATGACAACCGATACGCTTGTCAGCACACTCCCGAAAGGGGATATTATGCTGCTTGAAAAGGGAATTGAGGTAAAGGGAGAGGAAAATCTCAAAAAATCGCTGGAGGATTATTGCAGCTGAGAATATTATCGGTTTTATTTGTTTTTTCATTGGTAATAAAAGGGTTATTACCCAAAAAGTTGAACATATATATTGACTTTTGAACTCTTTTGCGTTAGTATTAAATTAAAATGCCATAATACTAAAATAAGGTAACTGCGGCTTTGTGCACTGCACTCTTATGATGAAATCTTGCAAAGCAGTGAGTTGTCACAAACCGCAGTATCATGCAGAAAAGGAGAATGTACATATGATTTCTACCGTTATAGATCAGTCACTCGGTCTTGAGTTCCCTATCTTTCAGGGAGGTATGGCATGGGTCGCTGATGCGTCTCTGGCTGCAGGCGTTTCAAACGCAGGCGGCTTAGGTCTTATTGCCGCAATGAACTCAAACGGCGAACAGCTCCGTGAGGAAATCCGCAAGTGCAAGGAGCTTACGGACAAGCCCTTCGGCGTAAACATTATGCTTATGAGTCCCTTTGCAGAAGAGGTTGCAGACGTTGTTGTCGAGGAAGGCGTAAAGGTTGTTACAACCGGCGCAGGCAACCCCGGCAAGTATATGCCCAAGTGGCTTGAAGCAGGAATTAAGGTTATCCCCGTAGTTCCCAGCGTTGCGCTTGCAAGAAAGATGGAAAAGAACGGTGCTTTTGCAGTTATCGCTGAGGGCGGCGAGTCGGGCGGTCACGTAGGCGACTTAACAACAATGGCTCTTGTACCGCAGGTTGTTGACGCTGTTTCAATTCCCGTAATTGCGGCAGGCGGTATCGCAGACGGCAGACAGATTGCGGCTGCATTTATGCTTGGTGCAGTGGGCGTTCAGGTAGGAACAAGATTCCTTGTTGCAGAGGAATGTACAATTGCTCAGGAATATAAGGATAAAATTTTAAAGGCTAAGGATATTGACACCGTTGTTACGGGCAAAAGGCTCGGACATCCCGTTCGTGCAATCAGAAACGCCTTCACACGTGAATACACAAAGGCAGAGTACAACTCCTCAGAGGTTTCTGACGAGGAGCTTGAAAATATGGGTATCGGCAAGCTCCGTCTGGCTGTAAGAGAGGGCGACGTTTCAAACGGCACAGTGCTTGCAGGTCAGGTAGCCTCTATGGTTAAAAAGGAACAGCCTGCACGTGAGATGATTGTTGAAATGTTTGAACAGGCTGAAGAAGTATTGAACGGAGCGACAAAATGGGTAAAATAGCGTTTATTTTTTCGGGACAGGGCGCACAGTACAGCGGAATGGGCAAGGAGCTTTATGAGGCTTCTCCTGCCGCAAAGGCTGTTTATGATATGGCGGATTCTGTAAGGGAGGGCACTTCAAAGCAGTGCTTTGAGGGTAGCACAGAGGAGCTTTGCAAGACCGTAAACACACAGCCCTGCGTATTCACAGCAGACCTTGCGGCGGCTTATGCGCTTGTTGAAAAGGGCATCAAGCCCGATTGCGTTGCAGGCTTTTCACTCGGCGAAATTGCGGCTCTTGCGTTTTCAAAAATGCTCTCCGACGAAGAAGCATTTAAGCTTGTCTGCAAAAGAGGCGAGCTTATGGACAAGGCGGCAACCGAGAATCCCGGTGCAATGGCGGCTGTTATGAAGATTACTCCTCAGCAGGTTGAAGAGATTTGTGCTAAGTTTGACAAGACTTATCCCGTAAACTACAATTCGCCTGCGCAGACTGTTGTTGCAACAACAAGCGAGAATGCAGACAAATTCTGCGAAGCTGTAAAGGAAGCAGGCGGCAGAGCAAAGCTTCTTGCAGTAAGCGGTGCTTTCCACTCACCGTTTATGGCGAAAGCCGCTGACGGACTTGCTAAATATATGGAAAATGTTGATTTTTCAGAGCCTGAAACCGTAATTTACTCGGACGTAACCGCAATGCCGTATGAGGGCGATTATAAGGCTCTCGTTAAGGCTCAGGTTGAAAGCCCTGTTAAGTGGCAGACAATCGTTGAAAATATGGTTGCCGACGGCGTTGACACGTTTATCGAGGTCGGAGTCGGCAAAACGCTGACAGGTCTTGTAAAGAGAATCAACGGCGACGTAAAGGCATTCAAGGTTGAAACTCCTGCCGA
>JBJFHX010000073.1:0-8745 GCA_051893995.1 Ruminococcus sp. | reverse complement strand
AATATGGATTTTACAAATAAAACAGCCGTTGTAACGGGCGGCTCAAGAGGAATCGGTCTTGCAATCGCAACAAAGCTTGCTCAGGGCGGCGCAAACATTGCAATTCTCTATGTAGGCGACGAGAGCGAGGGCATAAAGGCTAAGGAAGAGCTTTCACAGTACGGCACAAAGGTTGAGCAGTATTTCTGCGACGTATCCGACTTTGAGGCTTCACAGAAGGTAGTTGAAACGGTTATTGAAGAGTTCGGCGGAATTGATTTCCTCATCAACAACGCAGGAATCACACGTGACAAGCTCATTCTCAATATGGACGAGAAAGACTTTGACGCAGTAATCGGCGTAAACCTCAAGGGTACTTTCAATATGATTAAGCACACCTACAAGCACTTTATGAAGAAGCGTTTCGGCAGAATCGTAAGCACATCTTCAATTGTAGGTCTTAACGGCAACGCAGGACAGGCTAACTATTCTGCGTCAAAGGCAGGCATTATCGGACTTACAAAGTCCGTTGCAAAGGAGCTTGCAGGCAGAGGTGTTACAGCTAACGCAGTTGCTCCCGGATATATCGGAACAGATATGACAAACGTGCTTTCCGACAAGGTTAAGGACGCTATGAAGGCACAGATTCCGGCAAAGCGCATCGGTACTCCCGATGACGTTGCAAACGTTGTAGCATTCCTTTGCTCCGACGAAGCAGCCTACGTTACAGGCGAAGTTATCCGTGTAGACGGCGGCCTTGCCATGTAGGTCGCCCCTTAATTGTTTTTATAATTGTTAATTTTCTCGTTGGAGGTAAATATGAGCAGAAGAGTAGTAGTAACAGGACTTGGAGCAATCACTCCCGTCGGCAATGATGTTGACACAATGTGGAAAAACCTTGTTGACGGCGTTTGCGGTATTGAAACAATCACAGAGTTTGACACAAGCGATTTAAAGGTTCACATTGCAGGTACTGTAAAGGACTTTGAGCCTGAAAAGTACATTGAAAAAAGAGAAGTAAGAAAGCTTGACCTTTACACCCAGTACGCTCTTGCAGCTGCACAGCAGGCTGTTGACGACAGCGGCATTATGGGCAAGATTGACGAAAACCGTTTCGGCGTTTACATAGGCGCAGGCATCGGCGGACTTCACACCTTTGAAAAGAACACAATCGCTATGGAAAAGGGCGGTGCTAAAAAGGTTTCTCCGTTCTTCATTCCTATGATGATCGGCAACATCGCAACAGGTAACGTTGCTATCCGCTTTAACGCAAAGGGCGCTTCACTTTCAGTAATCAGCGCATGCGCAACAGGTACAAACTCAATCGGCGAGGCTTTCCACGCGGTAAAGGACGGCTATGTTGACGCTGTAATCGCTGGCGGTACCGAGGCTGTTATTTCTCCGCTCACAATCGCAGGCTTCCAGAACATAAAGGCTCTTTCAACAAATCCCGACCCGAAGAAGGCTTCACGTCCGTTTGACAAGGACCGTGACGGCTTTATTATGGGCGAGGGTGCAGGTATGCTTATCCTTGAAGAGTACGAGCACGCAAAGGCAAGAGGCGCAAAGATTTATGCTGAGTTCTGCGGCTACGGCAACACCTGCGACGCTCACCACGTAACTGCTCCCGACCCCGAGGGTGCAGGTCTTGCAAGAGCAATTGAAATTGCGTTCAAGGAGGCAAACGTTCCCGACGACGCAGAAATCTATATAAACGCACACGGTACAAGCACACACTTAAACGATTTAACAGAAACAATGGCTATCAAAACCGCTCTCGGTCAGAAGGCTTATGACGTTAACATCAGCTCTACAAAGTCAATGACAGGTCATATGCTCGGTGCAACAGGCGCAGTAGAGGCTATTGCCGCAATCAAGGCTCTTGACGAGGGTATTATTCCTCCGACAATCAACCTTGACGAGCCTGACGAGGAGCTTGACCTCAACTACACTCCCAACAAGGCTGTTAAGCGCAATGTAAACGTTGCGGCTTCAACAAACCTCGGCTTCGGTGGTCACGACGCTTGCGTTGTATTCAAAAAGATTTAATGTGAAAGGGATAGCTTATGTATAACTTAGATGAAATAAAAGAATTTATCAGTCTTCTTGAAGATTCCTCACTCTCTGTTTTTGAAATCCAGAAAGAGGACGGCTCAAAAATCCGTCTTGAAAAGGCTCAGCCTGCTCAGCAGATTGTAAATACAATTCCCGTTGCAAACGGCGTTGCAGCTCCTGTTCCGATGCCTGCAGCACCTGTCGAGTCAGCTCCTGCCGCTCCTGCGGCACCTGTTGCCGACAGCTCAAAGACAATCGACGCTCCTATCGTAGGCGTTTTCTATGCCGCTTCCGCTCCGGGAAAGGCTCCCTATGTAAGCGCAGGCAAAAAGGTCAAGAAGGGCGACGTTGTCTGCATTATCGAGGCTATGAAGTGTATGAACGAAATTCAGGCTGAAGAGGACGGCGAAATCGTTGAAGTTCTCGTAAAGGACGGCGAGCTTGTAGAATACGGTCAGCCGCTGTTTAAAATCAACTAATAAAGGAAAATAGCTATGCTTAATCAGGAAGAAATCAAAAAAATCCTCCCTCACCGTGACAATATGCTCCTCGTTGAAGAGGCTGAAAGCGTAGATGAAAACACGGCTAAGGGCAGATATACAATCAAAGGCGACGAGTTCTTTTTGCAGGGACATTTTCCCGGCAACCCAGTTGTTCCGGGCGTTATCCTCTGCGAAATGATGGGACAGGCAAGTTGTTGCCTGCTTGCAGACAAGGTTAGAAACTGCACGCCTTATTTCACAAAGATGAACAACGTTAAGTTCAAAAATCCCGTAAAGCCGGGTGATACCCTCGAGAGTGTATGTACATTAACAAAGAGCAGAGGTGCATTTTACTTCATTGACGCTAAGGGTTATGTTGACGGTAAGCTGTGCGTAAGTGCCGAGCTGTCATTTGCTCTCGTTGAGAATAAGTAAGTTAAGTTTATTGTTTGTATCTGTAGGGAACGGTCTTGACCGTTCCGCAGAATTAAGGCGAACATTTATAAGTATCGGAACGGTCAAGACCGTTCCCTACATTTGATTAGGTATTGTACTAAAAGAAAATTTAAGGGATAATTTTCCTGTAATTATTAGTATTTACTGTAATAAAATTGGAAGTGAAAAGATGTTTTCTAAAATTCTGATTGCCAACCGTGGAGAAATTGCGGTTAGAATTATCCGTGCCTGCCGTGAAATGGGCATTTCAACGGTTGCAATATATTCCGAGGCTGACAAGGACGCAATGCACGTTCAGCTTGCCGACGAAAGCTATTGCGTAGGTGGAAACAGAGTAGCTGACAGCTACCTCAATATGCCCGCAATACTCACCGTAGCCGTTGAAAGCGGTGCACAGGCTATTCACCCCGGTTACGGACTTCTGTCCGAAAACGCAAAGTTTGTTTCGCTCTGCGAGCAGTGCAATATCAACTTCATAGGTCCTACCTCTGATATGATTAAGCTCCTCGGCGACAAGGACAACGCACGCAAAACAATGCGTGCTGCAGGCGTTCCCGTAACTCCCGGCTGCGATATAGTTGAAAGCGTTGAGCAGGCTGTTGAAGAAGCAAAGAAAATCGGTTTTCCTCTGCTTATCAAGGCTCGTTCGGGCGGCGGCGGAAAGGGAATACGCAAGGTTGACTCAATCGAGCAGTTTGAGGAGGCTTTTCTCTCAGCTTCTGCCGAGGCACAGGCAGCTTTCGGTGACGGTGCCTGTTACATAGAGAAGTTCATTCATCCCGTAAAGCATATTGAAATGCAGCTTCTCTGCGACAAATACGGCAACACAATCTGCCTGGGCGAAAGAGAATGCTCCGTTCAGCGCAAAAATCAGAAGATGATTGAAGAAAGCCCAAGCCCTGCGCTTGATGAAAAGACACGTAAGGAAATGATGATAGCCGCAGTCAAGGCTGCAAAGGCTGTAAACTATGTAAACGCAGGTACGGTTGAATTCCTGCTTGACAAGAACAACAACTTCTATTTTATGGAAATGAACACCCGCTTGCAGGTTGAGCACGGCGTAACCGAAATGGTGACGGGACTTGATATAGTTCAGTGGCAGATAAGAATTGCCGCAGGAGCAAAGCTTTCACGCACACAGGACAGCATTTTCACTCACGGCAACGTAATTGAGTGCAGAATCAATGCTGAAAATCCCGACAAGGGCTTCCGTCCGAGCTGCGGAAGAATCAAAAGACTTCACATTCCGGGCGGCTCATTTGTGCGATTTGATACTGCAATTTTACAGGATTACTTTGTTCCGCCTTATTACGATTCGATGATAGGCAAGCTGATTGTCCAGGCAAGAAGCCGTTCGGAGGCTATCAGAAAAATGAAGATGGCTCTGTCCGAGCTTGTTATCGAGGGCGTTGACATTAACCGCGATTTACTTGCCGAAATTTTATCGGACGAGCAGTTTGTAAGCGGTGAATACACAACCGATTTTATGGTGGATTTTGAAAAACGCCGCAACAGTAAGAATTAACAATTAACAAAGTACAATTAACAATTATGGTCGGTAAGATAGCTTGTAACATTATAAAATCTTGGTTTCCGAGTTTGTTTATATTGCGGCTTAAAGCCGCCGCTTCAATTGATAATTGTTAATTGTTAATTGTAAATTGACTTTATGGTTATGGAGTTATTATGGATTTATTTTCTTTCAGAAAACCGAAAAATGAGCTTGAGTCGCTCCCCGATGAACAGCAGAACGTGCCGTTTATTCCCGATGAAATGTGGATAAAATGCCCCAAGTGCAACACAATGCTTCTCACTACCGATATGGAGGAGAATCTGCACGTCTGCACAAAGTGCGACCACCATTTCAGAATGAATGCAAAGCAGAGAATTGCAATGTTTGCCGACGGAGAAAGCTTTATCGAGCACGACTCAGATTTGGAAAGCAAAAATATTCTTGATTTCCCCGGCTATGATGCAAAGCTTGAAAAAGCAAGAACAAAGGGAAGCAAGGAGTCCGTAATCTGCGGTGAATGTAAAATCGGCGGAATTAATACTGTTCTCTGTGCTATGGACCCTGATTTTATGATGGGCAGTATGGGAACGGTTACCGGCGAAAAAATCACACGTGCGTTTGAGTATGCAACGGACAATAATCTGCCGATTGTAGTGTGTACCGTTTCGGGCGGCGCAAGAATGCAGGAGGGTATTTTGTCCCTTATGCAGATGGCTAAGACTTCGGGTGCAGTAAAACGCCACAGCGACGCAGGACTTCTCTATATCACAGTTCTCACAGACCCCACAACAGGCGGCGTTACTGCTTCCTTTGCAATGGAGGGTGACATAATTCTTGCCGAGCCTGACACGCTTGTTGCGTTTGCCGGTCCGAGAGTTATTGAGCAGACAATCCGTCAGAAGCTCCCCAAGGACTTCCAGACCTCTGAGTTTGTTTTACAGAAGGGTTTTGTTGATGCGGTTGTCAGCAGAAACAATTTGAAAGATACGGTAGTAAAGTTACTGAAAATTCACGGATACGGTGTTGAGGAGGCAGAGTAATGACAGCATATGAAAAGGTTATGGCGGCGAGAGATTCCGGCAAGCTTACTGCTGTAGATTACATCGCCAATATGTTCGGCGACAGCTTTATCGAGCTTCACGGCGACCGCAGATTTGCCGATGACAAGGCTGTTGTTTCGGGACTTGCAATGCTATACGATATGCCGGTTACGGTAATCGGACTTGAAAAGGGCAGAAACACCAAGGAGCGTATGGAGCGCAACTTCGGACAGGCTCACCCCGAGGGTTACCGCAAGGCATTAAGACTTATGAAACAGGCTGAAAAGTTTCGCCGTCCGGTGCTTTGTCTTGTTGATACAAGCGGCGCATTCTGCGGAATCGGCGCAGAGGAACGTGGACAAGGACAGGCTATTGCTGAAAATCTTATGGAAATGATGGCTCTTAAAACTCCTATACTCACCATTTTAATCGGTGAGGGCGGCAGCGGCGGTGCACTTGCACTTGCAGTTGCAGACGAGGTTTGGATGCTTGAAAACTCCGTTTATTCGGTAATTTCTCCCGAGGGCTGTGCCTCAATCCTCTGGAAGGACAGCACAAAGGCTCCTCAGGCAGCTGAGGCTCTTAAGATGACAGCTCAGGATTTGTTTGACCTCGGCGTTATCGAGCGTATTATCCGTCAGCCTAAGGCAGATGATAAGGCTATGTTTGAAAGCCTTAAATTACTTGTCAGCCGTACATTTGAAAAGAATCTTGCAATGACTGACGAGGAATTAACAAATGCACGTTACAACCGCTTCCGCAAGTTGGGTGCGAGTATATAAACCAAAAACGGTAAAGAATAGTTGACGTTTTCGTAGGGGACGGGTTCCTACACGTCCCATTCACAAAAATTGCACTGCAATTTTTGTGTGGACACGGAGTGAGTGTCCCTACACCTGTAACTGAAACGTTTAATTTATATACCCCTACAAATATACTCCAAACTAAAAATAATGTATTTTGCGACAAATTTAATAAAATATAAAAATAGGTATTGACTTGATAAAATATATATGTTAGAATAGTTGTACCTCTGAAAGGGGCTTATTTTTTTGTGCCCTATTGAGGGAGGCTAAAATATTCCGAAATAACCGGGAGGTGCCGTTATGAGAGTTAAAATCACATTGGCCTGCACAGAGTGCAAACAGCGTAACTACAACACAATGAAGAACAAGAAGAACAGTCCCGACAGACTTGAAATGAACAAGTATTGCCGTTTCTGTAAGAAACACACTCTTCACAAGGAAACTAAATAATGGAGGTACATCATGGCTGACAATAAGCTTGACGCAAAAAAAGCAGATGCAAAAAAGTCTGCTAAAAAAAGCAAGAAGCCAAATGTATTCAAAAGGCTTCTTAAGTACCTCGGCGCATGTAAGGGTGAGCTAAAGAAAATAACCTGGCCGTCAGCGAGAACTACCACAAAGAATTTCGGTATTGTTATTGCCGTAATCGTTGTTATGGGACTTTTCATATTCGCTCTCGACAGAGGCTTGTATGCATTGCTCGGCTTGGTTATGAATACTGCTGCTTAACCGAGCGTTATTACTTCAGCTTACGAAAGGAAGAAAGTTATAATGCCGGAAACAGAAGCAAAATGGTATGTCGTACATACCTATTCGGGTTACGAAAACAAGGTTGCCGCTGATTTAATGACAACAGCGGAGAACAGAAATCTTCAGGATATGATTATCGACGTCAAGGTCCCCACCGAGATTGTTACAGAAACAGTCGGTGATAAGACCAAAGAGGTTGAAAGCAAAATCTATCCGGGATATGTTTTTGTAAAAATGGTTTACACCGATGAAACCTGGTATGTTGTCCGCAATATCCGCGGATGTACGGGATTTGTCGGTCCGGGATCAAAACCCGTTCCTCTTACCGATGCAGAAGTTTACAGAATGGGTGTAGAACAGCGCAGCGTTAAGGTTTCTTATTCTGTAGGCGATTCGGTACGTATTATTGACGGTCCGCTTGAGGACTTCGTCGGTGTTGTAGAAGAAATTGATGCCGACAAAGACTACGTCCGTGTTACAGTATCTATGTTCGGACGTGAAACTCCGGTTGAGCTCGAGCTTGCTCAGGCTGAACCGATAGAAGATTAATTTAACAATAATCAGCCAAATGGCTTTTTATTGGGAACGTTTCGTTCCCTGTGGGAGGGACCCTACACAGTGGCGTCCCGCAATTTACCACGAATTTTGGAGGTGCAAACACAATGGCTCAGAAGGTTGTAGGCTTAATTAAACTACAGATTCCCGCCGGAAAAGCTACTCCGGCACCGCCTGTTGGTCCGGCACTCGGTCAGCACGGCGTAAACATTGTTGCGTTCACAAAGGATTTTAATGAGCGTACAAAGAATGACATCGGTCTTATCATTCCTGTTGTAATTACAGTATATGCCGACCGTTCGTTCACTTTCGTTACAAAGACTCCGCCTGCTGCTGTTCTTCTTAAGAAGGCTTGCGGTATCGAAAGCGGTTCAGGTGTACCGAATAAGACAAAGGTTGCTCAGATTACTAAAGAGCAGGTTGCTAAAATCGCAGAGCAGAAAATGCCCGACCTCAATGCAGGCTCGCTTGACGCAGCAATCAGCATGATTGCCGGCACAGCAAGAAGCATGGGTATTACAGTAGTTGACTAATTTATCCGGGTGGGAGGAATTTTCCGATTGACCACCTAACAATGGAGGAAGACTGATGAAACACGGTAAGAAATATGTTGACGCTGCTAAGCTCGTTGACAGAACTAAATTATATGATTCAGGCGAAGCTCTTGACACAGTTATCAAAACTGCAACAGCTAAGTTTGACGAAACCGTTGAGCTTCATGTAAAGCTCGGCGTTGACAGCCGTCACGCTGACCAGCAGGTAAGAGGTGCGGTTGTTCTTCCTAACGGTACAGGTAAAAACGTAAGAGTTCTTGCAATCTGCAAGGGCGCTAACGAGGACCTCGCTAAGGAAGCAGGCGCAGACTATGTAGGCGCTGAGGATATGACTCAGAAGATTCAGCAGGAAAACTGGATGGACTTCGACGTTCTTATTACAACACCCGACTGCATGGGTCTTGTAGGTCGTCTTGGTAGAATCCTCGGACCGAGAGGTCTTATGCCTAACCCCAAGGCAGGTACTGTTACTCCTGACATCGCTAAGGCTGTTAAGGAAGCTAAGGCAGGTAAGATTGAGTACCGTCTTGACAAAACAAACATCATTCACTGCCC
>JBJFHX010000072.1:0-4169 GCA_051893995.1 Ruminococcus sp. | reverse complement strand
TACCGAGTTTTATATCATATCCGACTTATATAACGGACTAAAAAATTATGGTTTAGCATATTAAAAATGATAACCCAAAAATACGTCAAAGCGGACTGCCGAAGCAGTCCGCCTTATTTTTATAAAGTTTCTGTAAATCTGTTACCACGTTCCGTAGAGGTGGTGCCACTTTTCATCAATTTCCGACTTTGCGTAGAAATTCAGCTCAGTGCCGTCAAACGGAATGTCAATCGTCTGGCTATTGTTATTATTGAAGATAACATAATCAGCATCAGACGGTACTTCGACCGAATAAACAGCCTCGCCGTAATCGTTGGTCTCAACATATGTCATTTTTGTTCCGGGCCAAGCAACGGGTGCAACTTCACCGTCTGTCCAGTAATAGCAGTAGATAGTGCCGCTCCAGAACTGTGAGTTCGAGAATTTAACCGTATAGGTATCGGGAACAGGAGCAGTAGTCGGCGGTGCCGTTGTGGGCTGAGTAGTGGGAGCTGCTGTTGTCGGCTGTGTTGTAACCGGTGCGGTTGTAACTGGTGCAGTTGTAACAGGTGCAGTCGTTACCGGAGCAGTTGTTTCATCTTCTCCGCCTACGTACTTGCCTATATTACCTGTGTTTTCATACTCTGCGCAATACATCTGAATAAGTGTAGCGTCTTTAATTCCAATCGTTCCGTCGCCGTCACAATCCGATGCAGATTTCTGTCTTTCGGTGAATGTGGTCAGCTCGCTCAAGTATTTTTGAATTACTGACGCATCCGTTACAGTAATAACACCGTCATCATTTGCATCGCCTATCAGAACCTTTTCCGAAGGCGGAGCTGTTGTGGCTGGCTCGGAGGTTGCAGGCGGTGCTGTTGTTACGGGAGGAACTGTTGTTGCAGGAGGTGCAGTTGTTACGGGAGGTGCAGTTGTGACAGGCTGTGAGGAAGTGTAAAGGTAAACAACATTTACAACACCTGCCGAGTATTTGCCCTGTGCATTTGAGGGGGTAATTACATCTGTTCTGCCCGAAAGTGCAGAGGTTGTGTACGAGCTTGCACTCGTTGTCTTTGCCTGACTGTCAACAACGTCGTCAGCAATTTTCTTGCCTGTTGCAACGTCAATGTGGCTTGTGATAACTTTACTGCTGAATGTAATTGTCTTGTTCTGAATCCACGCTTCGCCCGAAACAGGATATCCCTGCTCGCCCGAGCCGGGCTCCTGAGCACTGCCTGATTTCGGATGGAACATTACATATGCACTTGAAGCGGGAACTGTGCATACATACCAGTTATCGCCCTCGCTTGTCATTATTGTTGCTTCTGCCCACTTGCCGTTAGGTTCGTCGCCGCCGTCGGTGTAAGAATAACATTGAATGTTTGACCAACCGTTTGAGTTGTAGTAATGAACGGTTGAAGAAGTATTGTCAAGGTTCTTATAGGTAAATGTAATTGTCTTGTCACTGCCGCTGAATGTGCCGTAGCTTTCGGCAGGATACTTGTCGACGTCAAGCTGATAGCCCTGAATAGTTGCGGCAGGAATTTCGTAGCTATCGCCTGCTCTGAGGTGATAGCTTGTTCCGTCCTTGATTGAAGTACCGCTGCTGTTGACGTATTTAACGGTCAGGTAACCCGACTCAACGCCCGAAGAGCTGTAAACAAAGGTTACTGTGTAATTCTTTCCGCTCTCAACCTTGCCAGAAGTTGTGCCCTCTGTGCTCTTAAGAGAGTGGTCAAAGAGGATTGTGCTGTCGGGAAGAGCACGGTAGGTTGAGCCTTCTCTGTATTTTGACGTTGAAGTCTTTAGAACATTGCCGTCTTCGTCAACGTGGTTAATGGTAAGTGTACCGTATTGTGTTTCGGTAACTTTAAGCTGTGAGAATGTAGAGCTCTGAACGAGAACAGCAGTGCTTCTTGCAGGAATTGAATAGCTGCTGCCCGAAACTGTGCCAAGGCTCTTGAGGCCTGCGCTTGTGCCGTCTGCAACTATCGTCCAGCCGCTTCCGTCAAGGCTGATTGAATAAGCCTGTGTGCCGCTGTTTACAAGCACGCAAACCTTGCCCCATTCGTCAGACTTGCTGTTTGAATATGTATATGCTACAACATATCCGTAATCTGACTGGAAGCTCGGTGTGCTGAACGAACTGCCCTTCATCGGTGTGTAGTTTTCTCTGATTTCAAGCAGTCCCTTGTAATATGCTGCAACATCAGAGTAGGTTTTTACCCTGTTCCAGTCGATTGCATTGATTGTGTCGCTTGATTTGTAGCTGTTGTGGTCACCCTGCTTTGTACGGCAGAACTCCGAGCCTGCCGTCATAAACGGAATACCCTGCGAGGTCATAATAAGCGTCATAGCCTCTTTAAGCTGATTCTTGTATGTTGAAGAGGTTGAGCTCCAGCTTGAAGAGCCGTTGCTCTTTACAATCTTATCCCAGAGAATCAGGTTATCGTGAGCGTCTGCATAGGCAATCGTCTGCGACGGAGCTTTTGCGCTGAAACCTTTACCCTTTACGCCGTTCACTACGCCGTAGGTTCCGTCATTATTTCCCTGAATAAAGCCTGTACCGGTACCGTTTGTGTCACCCTTGATAGCGTCACGATAGGAATCGCAGAACATACCTACTCTTGAATCAAGTGAAGAAGCCTTTGACTGCGAACAACCGTCGGAAATTGCAACAGTACCGCCTGTCCAAGGCTCGCCGTACATAAGGATTTTCTTGCCCGAGCCGTCAGAATAGAGATTATCAAGCTCAGTGCGGATTGTATTCATCGTTGTGATGTCGTGAATACCCATAAGGTCAAAACGGAAACCGTCAATGTGGTATTCCTCTGCCCAGTATTTAATTGACTCAATCATATACTTTCTGTACATCAGCTTATCGGAAGCGGTTTCATTTCCGCAGCCTGAGCCGTTGGAGTATACGCTTGAGGAAGTCTTTCTGAAGTAGTAACCGGGAACTGTCTTTGAGAAGCACGAGCCCTCGGTTGTATATGTATGGTTATAAACAACGTCCATTACAACCGAAATTCCTCTGTCGTGGAGAGCCTGAATCATCTGCTTGAACTCGGTAATTCTTGTGTTGCCGTTGTATGCGTCAGATGAATATGAGCCCTCGGGAACGTTGTAGTTCTGCGGGTCGTAACCCCAGTTGCGGTTTGAAGAAGAGCTTGCTTTTGACTCGTCAACCGACTGGAAGTCGTAAACAGGCATAAGCTGAACGCAGTTGATTCCCTGCTCAACAAGGTAGTCAATTCCAGTTGAAACAGCACTTGCGCTTGTGTCGGAATTAAGTGTTGTACCGCCCTCAGCAAAAGCAAGGTACTTGCCCTGATTTTCTGCGCTTACGCCCGATGTACTTGACGCCGAGAAGTCACGTACGTGAACCTCCCATACTACAGCCTCTGCTGCGCTGTCAAAAAGAACGTGACTGTCACTGTCCCAGCCATCGGGGTCGGTCGAGTCGAGGTCAACAACCATTGAGCGGTTGCCGTTTACTCCGACTGCCTTTGAATAAACGTCCTGCGTTTCATTTGTTGAGCCGTTTACCGTTACAAGATATGTGTAGTAAACGTCCTTGTAGTCACCCGAAAGTGTTGTTGACCAAACACCCGTTGTGCTGTTCTTCGTAAGCGCATATGTACCGATTACGCCTGCACCCGATTCGCTGTCGGAGCCTGTTTTGTAGAGCTTCACCTGAACAGCGGTAGCCTCAGGCGACCAGGTTTTCCATGTTGTAGAGGTCTTGCTGTAGACGGAGCCAAGACCTGTTTCGTTATATGCACTGTTTGCATAGGTTTCAAGATAGCTTGCGTTGTAGTAGCTGCCTGCCGAAACTTCGGTATTGTTCGTTGCAACAGCGTTAGCCGCAAACGAAGCCATACCCGCAACCATTGCAACAGAAAGCAATAACGATAACGGTTTTCTGAATTTCATCAATCTCACCTCTTATAAATATACACTAAAAATTGCATAGTGCGTTAATTATATTTTATCAACTATCTATTAATACATATTTCTTTATGAGAATAAAGTAAGCGTCCGTAAGCCAAAGTTTACGAACGCTTTTTGTATAAAATATCCAAATGATGCAGAGTTAACCTGATAATAAATAAAACAGTAATCTATTTTAGTGAGCTAAACTATAATTTTTTAGTCCGTTATATAAGTCGGATATGATATAAAACTCGGTA
>JBJFHX010000071.1:0-4172 GCA_051893995.1 Ruminococcus sp. | reverse complement strand
AAAGGACAAGATTGAGTCCTCACAAAAGGAATTCGACGAACAAATCGCAGATGCACAGGCTGAGCTTGACAGCGCAAAAGCGCAGATAGAAAGCGGAAGAAACGAGCTTGAAAGCTCCAAAAACGAATATTATTCAAAAATAGCCTCTGCCGAGGACGAAATCAGCAAACAGGAAACAACTCTTGAAAACGCTCAGACAGAATATGAACAGTCAAAAGCCGATTTTGACTCTCAGATTATCTCTGCTCAGGATGAAATTGACAGCGGAAGAGCCGAGTACGAAACAGCGTACAATGAGTTTAAAAGCACACAGGAGCCACAGCTTCTTGCAGGAATTGAGCAGGCACAGACGGCTGTTGATTCCTTAAAAGCCGCAATAGCAGTTGAAACAAATCCCGACGTTATCGCCGTGCTCAGCTCTCAGCTTGAACAGGCACAGCAAACGCTTGATAATCTCAATTCACAATACAGTCAGGCAATTTTGCAGTTTGAAGAAAGCAAGGCAAAGCTTGACTCTGCACAGACCGAGCTTGACACCAAAAAAGCAGAGGGGCAGGCACAGCTTGACTCTGCACTCGCACAAATTGAAAGCGGCAGAACTGCGCTTGAAAACGGAAAAGCAGAGCTTGAAACGCAAAAAACAGAGGGCTACAACGAGCTTATTGAAGCAGAAAACAGCCTTGACACTGCGCAATCGCAATATGACGAGGGCGTAAAGGAGCTTGAAACGCAAAAGACCGAGGGTCAGCAACAGATTGATGATGCTCAGAAGGAATATGATGAAGAAAAGTCAAAGGCAGACGAAAAGTTTGCCGAAGCGGAAGAAGAAATAAACGACGCACAAAAGGAGCTTGACAAGCTGTCCTCTCCCGAATGGTACGTATTTACACGTGACGACAATCCCGGATATGCAACATTTACGCTGAACGCCGACAGGCTTGATGCGGTTGCATCTGTATTTCCCGTATTTTTCCTGCTCGTAGCTGTTCTTGTCTGCGTAACGACTATGACCAGACTGATTGAGGAAAAGTGCACTGAAATAGGAACGCTTAAGGCGCTCGGCTACAGCAATATAAGTATCGTAACAAAATTTATAATCTATTCGCTTATAGCCGCAATTCTCGGCAGTATAATCGGCACTGTACTCGGTGTATGCACCCTGCCGTTTATAATCTACAACGCATATAAAATTATGTTCTATATAGGTGACATAACGCTTGTGCTCAATGTGCCGAGCGTTGTTCTCGGAATTGCCGCCGCAGTTTTATGTACAACCGTTGTTTCAATAGTTGTTTGTATGCGTTCGCTGTCACACAAGCCTGCCGAGGCTATGCGCCCGAAGGCACCGAAACCCGGCAAGCGTATTCTGCTTGAATACATCACTCCGCTCTGGAAGCGTTTCAGCTTTACCGCAAAGCTGACGGCAAGAAATCTGTTCAGGTACAAATCAAGACTTTGTATGACGGTAATCGGCGTTGCAGGCTGTACGGCGCTTATTGTTGCGGCATTCGGACTTTTAAACAGCTTTGACCCGCTTACAAAGGACCAGTTTGAAACAATCTACAAGTACGATGCGGTAATTGTTCCAAAGGAAGGCGGTAACGAAAAAGAGCTTTCCTACCTCACCTCCGAGGTTGAAGGCAGAGAAAACGTCAGCAAGTTTATGCTCGCTTCACAGCAGGAGGCAGCCGTTGAATTTAAAGGTCAGCTAAAGGACGAAAGCACGTATCTCACCGTTGTGCAGAATCCCGACGAGCTTGATTCAATCATCTCACTCCACATACGCAAGGGCAAGGAAGAGCTAAAGCTCACCGACGACGGCGTTCTTATAAATGAAAAGCTGTCTGAGGAATTCGAAATTAAAGTCGGCGATACAATCAGAATCAGCGGCGAATTCGGCGACAACGAAGTAAAGGTCTGCGGTATTTTTGAGCAGTATCTGCACAATTATATTTATATGACGCCAACGCTGTACAGCTCCCTCTACGGCAAGAATCCTGCGTACAATATGCTTGACGTTAAGCTTGATGACAATTCGCAGACCGCTCAGGAAAATTTCAGCTCCGAGGTTTTAAAGGACGACAGAATTGCGGCAGTTTCATTCATTGCAACAACCCTTAAAGAGTTTGAAAATATGCTCAACTCACTCAACCTTGTTGTGCTTGTAATGATAACCTGTGCGGCGGCACTTGCGTTCGTTGTACTGTACAATCTTACGAACATCAACATAGCCGAGCGTGTGCGTGAAATTGCAACGTTCAAAGTTCTCGGCTTCAACAACAGGGAAACCTCCTCGTTCATTTATAAGGAAAATATTGTGCTTACTCTGCTTGGAATTGCTGTCGGGCTTGTGCTCGGAATATTCCTCACGTCGTTCATTGTACAGACGGTCGAGATTGGCAATATTATGTTCGGACGTGAAATCTATCCCACCTCGTTCATTTACGCCGCAGGCTTTACAATGCTGTTCTCACTGCTTGTAAACGCCGTAATGAGCTTTAAAATCAAGGCTGTAAATATGGTAGAAAGCCTGAAAAGTGTAGAATAGCGGTGTGCCACCGCTTCTGTATCAACACCGCACACTTTTATTGTGCGGTGTTGCACTTTATTTAGTTTATTGTATATATTGTTGTAAATATGGGGTAAAAAAGTATCTTTTATCGGTGTAAATACTCTTTGATTTTTTGATTACAATATGGTAAAATAAATTACAAAGATTACATTTTAGTAATTTTCATTTTTGGAATAATTTGTAATTTATCGAATAAATTTAAACAGAAAGGGTGTTTCTTTGAAGTTTCGTTTTGCAAAAAGGGTTTCTGCGGTAGTTGTGACTGTTGCAATTCTTTTTACCTCTGTTTTTTCAATGTCAATTTTCGCAAATGCGGCTACAACCTTCTCACCAAGGCTCACCGCTCCTGCGTCAACTAATAAATATTATTATAGCGATTTAAATGTTTTCTATAAATACGGCTACGGTATGCCCAACTGTACGGCTTATGCCTACGGCAGAGCTTATGAAATTCTCAAAACCGAGCCTAAGCTTTCCTGGGGTAACGCCGAGGACTGGTACGGCTACAACAAGTCAAACGGTTACTACAGCTACGGACAAACTCCCAAGCTCGGAGCAATTGCCTGCTGGTCATATAGTGGCGGAGGCGGTCACGTTGCTGTTGTTGAAAAAATCGAAAACGGACAGATTACGTTCTCCAACTCTGCGTGGAGCGGTACAAACTTCTATCTTACCTACGCAAGCACGTCTGACTCAAACGCAGGCGGTGCAAGCTGGTGGAACTTCCAGGGCTATATCTACATAGGCGAATTCAGCAGCGGACAAGCTGAAACTCTTCCCATAACATATAAAACAGGCATTTATAAAACAACCGCCGCTCTTAATATGAGAAGCGGAGTGGGTACCGGTAACAGCGTACTGCTCACAATTCCGAACAATACACAGATAACAATAACTGATGTTAAGTCAGATTCCGATTACAACTGGGGTTACACAACCTATGAAGGCAAGAACGGATGGGTTTGTATGGATTATTGCAGCTATGTAGGTGCTGTTACACAGCCCACAACTGCACAACCAACAACAGCTAAACCTACTACACAACCCACTACTGCACAGCCGACTACTGTACCTGCAACAACTCAGCCGACAACTGTTGCTCCCCCTGCAAATTCTGACAACAAGCCTGCCAACGGACTCGGCGTTGGCGACGTAAACGGCGACGGCTACATTACAATTATTGATGCTACAATGATTCAGCAGTATGTCTGCAGTCAGATTGAACTGACTGACGAGCAGGTTGCACAGTGCGACTTTGACTTTGACGGACAGGTTACTGTTATGGACACAACAAGTATGCAAAAATATCTTTCATATTAAGGTTAGTAAAATAAAAATTACCGCACAGTATGTCTTTGTGAATTTACAGAGATATGCTGTGCTTTTTGTTTTGTAAGATTATGTAAAATTATTGTAAAGTTTGTATATTCTCACATTTATTTGATTTTGTCACCTTGAATTATTATTAATTATGATATATAATAATTGTATATGATTATCCCAATGAATCAGTTCAAAATAAAAACATATTATGAGTGATAAACCATAATTTGTCGTTGGAATTTATAGCAACGTTGACGTAGGGACACGGCGTGCCGTG
>JBJFHX010000070.1:0-16890 GCA_051893995.1 Ruminococcus sp. | reverse complement strand
TAGGGGACGGCATCCTTGACGTCCCGATACGTCACCTATATATCTACTTGAAATTTGGGCAACCGTTTTTACCAAAATAACCGACTTTTCCACTCGAAATGCGTGTCGAGGCACTCGACAAATTATGGTTTTCATCACAAATAACGTCTTAAAATGAATCTTATTTAACAATTATATTCCATAATTTACCGTTCATTTATTTCGCAAAATCTTGACATTAAACAGCAAATTGTGATATACTGCTTGCTAACAAAATTGAGTAATATACTTGTGAATCAATATTTACAGTTTTATTCGAAGTGAGTTAATTATGTTAAAAACAATCGGTTTTATATTGTTAGGCTATTTTTCAGGCAGTGTATTGTATGCCCGAATTTTCGCCAGACTATTTAAAAAAGATAATATGATTGAAAACAGCAAGGACCAAAACCCCGGTACTGCCAACGCATTTATGTACGGCGGCTTCTGGTGCGGTCTACTCACGCTTGTTTTTGACCTTGCAAAGGGATTTCTGCCTGTTTCCTTTTATATTAATCAGGCAGGAGCAACATCTGACAACGTGATTTTTTCTGCACTGATAATCGCCGCTCCCGTAATCGGCCACGCATTTCCCGTATTTTTTAAATTCAGGGGAGGCAAGGGAATTGCAGTAAGCTTTGGCTGTCTGCTCGGACTTTTGCCGCTATGGCAACCGCTGATTATCCTTGCGTTTTTCTTCATTCTGTTTTCTGTGGTTCTGCGTATTTCTCCGCATTTTTACCGCACATTTGTATCCTACATAGGCGCTCTTGTCTGTATGTTCTTTTTAGTAAAAGAGCCTGTAATCTGTATCGGATTTTCGCTGATTACGGCGATTGTTGTTGTAAAGCTCCTTTTCAGCAAGGAAAAAAGAGAGAAACCGGAGGTCAGTTTGTTGTGGAAGCGTTAATTCTTTCCTGCGGCACGGGCGGAGGTCACAATTCGGCAGGAAAGGCTGTTATGGAAGAGCTGAAACGCCGCAATCACAACGCCGTTATGCTCAATCCGTACAATCTGCGCAGTAAAAAGCTTGCAGGCAAAATCAACAACGTCTACATTTATCTTGCGCAGAAAGCACCGAGATTTTTCGGAGTCGTTTACGGTGCAGGTCAGTTTTACAGAAAACTGCCGTTTCGTTCTCCCGTTTACTTTATAAATCATCTTATGGTTTCGACTCTTAGTGAATATCTTGAGGAAAATCATTTTGACATAATCATTATGACTCACCTGTTCCCTGCCGAAATTATTACAAATATGAAAAATGACGGAATTACCGTGCCCAAAACAATGTTTATCGGCACAGACTATACCTGTATTCCGTTCACCGAGGAAACGGACTGCGACGTCTATGTTATTCCCTCGCCGGAACAAACCGATGATTACATAAACAAGGGGATTGAAAAAGAAAAGCTGTATCCTCTCGGTATTCCCGTTATGAGCAGATTTTCGGAAACAGAAAACCGAGAAAAAATCCGTGAAAAACTTGGACTTGATTCAGATAAAAAATACATTCTCGTCAGCGGCGGAAGTATGGGCGGAGGTCAGATTAAAAAGGCTGTTAAAACGCTTTCCTCCGTAATTGCCGACTGCGAAAACACAGAGCTGATTGTCATCTGCGGCAACAACAAAAAGCTTTATGACAAGCTGAAAGCCGCTGAATATCCGAAGGTAAACGTTCACGGTTACTGCGAAAATATGGCTGAATATATGAAAGCTGCAAGCCTTTTTGTCACAAAGCCGGGAGGACTTTCCTCAACCGAAGCCGCTGTCAGCAACGTACCGATACTGCATACTGCGGCAATTCCGGGGTGTGAAACACACAATGCAGAATTTTTCAGCAAAAACGGTATGAGCAAGCTGTGCAAGGCTTCAAAAAGAGAGTTGTCCGATGCGATAAAGATTATTGATGATGAAAAAGCCTGCCTTGCTATTACGGAAAATCAGCGCAGAAAAATTAACTCAAATGCCGCTACGGATATTTGTGATTTAGCTGAAAAGCTGTGTGAATAAATAACTAATTTATATTATAAAAAATGGGGCTGAAAAACAGTCCCATTTTAATTTTACTTATTTTTCTTTATCGGGTGGCGCACTACCGTTTTCAACTTTTCGGGGGCAACACGTCTTGCGTCGCTCAGATAAATTTCATGGTGATAACGCCTGTCGGTTATGTCAGTTTCATATCCCTGCTTTTCTGCGTATTCGTGCATAAGCTTTACGGTTGCAGGCTCGTCATCATATCTTCCTATGTGCATACACTGAACACACAAGCCCTCATTGTATGTGAGAAACTCAACCTTTGAAAAATCGGTTTTCTTCTTTCTTGTCGCTTCTTCAACTGCCCACTCAAAATCTTTTTTCGTTACAAAATCAGGCAGACGGATAATTGAAATAAACCTGAAATCATCCTTGCGTGTGTAGTCAATTCCCTCAACTCCGTCCTGCCACCAGAACCCCTCAAGCGGAGGAACAACATAGTCAAAAAAGCCGTCAATACGATAATCGCCCTTTTTGCTCATCTTGATTGTAAAGGCAATTGCGTAGAGCAGACCTATCGACTGCTTGTACTCGCCGTTTTCGTCGTTCGGATTGCCCTTTCCCCTGACTGCAATGTAATTCATAGCAGGAACTTCGACAATCGTCGGCTTTTTCGGCGGCATATAATATTCCTTGTATTCTTTTTTGTAGTCAAATGACATAACAATATCCTCTATTTCTTTTTACTTTTCTTTTTCGGAACAGGAAGTTCGTCGTACATTGTGTTAAACAGCTTTGCAAGGAATTCCCTGTCGTCAATATTTTCAATTAAAAGCATTTCATTTGCACCATCGTAAGGCTTTTCAAAGGGTGCGTCGGGCAAAAGTGCGACAGCCGCTTTTACCGGCTTTACAAGAAATCTGTTATCATAGACTCCGCCTGCAATTCGCCCTTTGTAATAAATTATGTACTCGCCCATCATTGCTCGGTAAGTTATGTCATCAAGCTCTGACAACTGCTCCAAAATATAGTTAAGATATTCTTTGCTCGAAGCCATTTTTATATCCTCCAAAAACAGTGAAACTCTTTATTAATTCAGAAAATCAACAACCAATTCCTTTTCATACTGCGGCAAAACGTGAATATGACCGCTGTTTTTCAGCTCACGCACCTTACAATTCGTAATAATCTGTTTCGCACGAGGAAGAACCTTTCTTGCAGGGAAAAGGCAATCCTTTTCCGAAGCAATTACAAGTGCAGGAGCTTTGAACCTCCGCATTAATCTTTCATCAACATTAGTCGGCATACCGACTTTTGTTTTTACGTTGTCAAAACTGTCCTTTATTGTATCCATTGTGTCGCTGCCAAGCACATCTTCCCTGATTGACATAAACAGTGCGGTTTGCTTTATGTACTTTTCATTTTTTGTAGCCACATATTTTATCAGCGGAATCATCATCTTTGCAGACGAAATCGGGAAAGCGTTGTTTATTCCCGACGGCACAACAAGCACTGCTTTTTCAACCTTTTGCGGTGCAACGCACATCAGCTTTGCAAGAATTCCTCCGCCGAATGAAACACCGAAGCAGTTGATTTTATCATATCCGATTTGCGTAATAACCTCGCTCGCCCATTTTCCGTAGTCATAATTCTTTGCTGACAGGCTTACCTCATCACTCTTGCCGGGATGACCGATTGTGTCTACTGCAAAAATATGAAAATCTTTTAGCAAAAATCTGCAAGCCAAAAGATTATATGACGTTGTGGAATTTCCGCCGTGAAAAACAAGCAACGATTTGCCGTTTTTGTTGCCGGTTTCAATTAAATGAGTTTTGCCGAATGAAGTGCTTACATATATATCATCATACGGCATACCAAGCTTTTTAATCTGCTCATCATACAATTTCAAAGAGCACTCCTTGCCCTTTTCCGATTTATAAATCCCCATATCCTTCTCCTTTTATTAAAATTTGTATCAAAAATCTATTTTCTATTTAACAAACACACGCACTCGACGTGCGAGGTAAATGGGAACATATCAACAGGCTGGATTTTGCGTATCTGATAGTTGCTGTGCTTTGTCAAATATTCCAAATCCCTTGCAAGTGTTTCGGGGTTGCAGGAAACGTAGACTACCGTTTCGGGAGACATTTTTATGAGCGAATCGAGGAATTTTGTGTCACTGCCTGCCCTCGGCGGGTCCATAAACACAACGTCGGGCTTTTCGTCCTCATCTGCCGCTTCATACATAAACTCGCCTGCGTCACCCTTATAAAAGCGGATATTCTTAAGATTATTCGCCCTTGCGTTTACAATCGCATCTCTGACTGCATCGCCGTTAAGCTCAACGCCGATTACTCTGCCTGCGCCCCTCTTGGCGGCTACGATTCCGATTGTACCTATTCCGCAGTAGGTATCAAGAACGGTTTCGTTGCCCTTTAGGTCGGCATACTCCATTGCCGTATTGTAAAGCACCTCGGTCTGAACAGGGTTAATCTGATAAAAGCTCTTCGGTGAAATTCTGAAACGACAGCCGCAGAGAATATCCTCAATATATCCCTTGCCGTACAGCACCTTTTGATTTTCTCCGAGCACAAGGTTTGTGTTGTAGTTATTGACATTCTGCACTATTGTAGTTATCTCCGGAAACTGCTTTAAAACTGCCTTGACAAAGTTATTTTTTGACGGAAAAACAGGCGTTCCCGTAACAAGCACAAGCATAATCTGATTTGTCGCAAAGCCTCTTTTTACAAGGATATGACGCAAAAAGCCCTTTCCTGTGTCCTCGTTGTATGTTGTCATTTTAAACGATGGCAGAAGCTTGCGCACTGCAACAATTATTTTGTCAGCAATAATGTCCTCAGTTTGACACGAATCGATGCCGACAACGTGGTGTGTTCCCGACTGGTAAACGCCCGAAATGATTTTGCCCCGTCTGTCGGTGTAAAAAGCCGCCTGCACCTTGTTGCGATAGTGGTAGGGATTTTCCATTCCGATTATCGGCTCAACCTTGCAGAATCTTTTTAGCAGTCGCTCAACCTTGTTCTGCTTGAATTTAAGCTGTTCGGGATATGGAAGATTCTGCAGCTGACATCCACCGCATTTTTTATATACGGGACAGCTGCCGTTTGATATATTTTCTTTACTGCTCATAAATACCTCTGAATAATATAAACCATAATTTGTCGAGTGCCTCGACAGGCAAATCGAGTGGAAAATCGGATTGTTTGAATAATACGGTTGCCCGAATTTCAAGTAGATATATATGTGACGTATCGGGACGTCAAGGATGCCGTCCCCTACGGTTATATAGGAAACGTTAGTATTACAGTCGTAGGGACACGGCGTGCCGTGTCCGTATTGACTATCAAACGCAACCGCTTAAATCATTATTATAATAACAAACAAACCTTTCCGTAGGGGACGGCTTCCCAGACGTCCCATTCACAAAAATTGCATTGCAATTTTTGTGTGGACACGGAGTGTCCCTACGTTGACAGATGAAGTTAAGTAGTATCTTGCGTCAGAATCAGAAAAATGTTTGACTCCCGAGATACCGAGTTTTATATCATATCCGACTTATATAACGGACTAAAAAATTATGGTTTGTTCTAATAAATATATTTTATCATCTATAAGCAGAGTTATCAAGTTTTATGCAAATAATTTCCGAATTAAGCGCCGAAGCACCCCGCACAGCTATTGCCGTACGGGGTGCTTCGGTTTATGTGAATTAAAAAGGATAGGTTAACTAAAAGAGTAAGCTTATATTACTCAACATCCTGCATTGCGTCGTAACCTGTTTCGCCTGTTCTTACCTTTACAACGTCTTCAACATCGTAAATGAAGATTTTACCGTCACCGATGTGACCTGTGTAGAGAGCCTTGACAGCTGCGTCTACTACTGCCTTTACGGGAACCTTGCAGACTACGATTTCAACTTTCATCTTCGGCAGGAGGTTACTTTCAACAGCAACACCTCTGTAGTACTCTGCCTTGCCCTTCTGAGCGCCGCAACCGAGAACCTGTGAAACTGTCATACCTGTAATGCCGAGCTTATCCATTTCTTCCTTAAGAGCTTCAAGCTTTGACTGCTTGAGAAGAATGTCAATCTTTGTAATCTTAACGCCGTCGGAAGCAACGTCGTATTTGCCTGCGAGCTGTACGGGAACAGCCTGTGTAACGGGTACATTGCCCTCAACATCAAATGTTTCGTCAAGTGAAGCTGTACCAACGCCGATGGGCATAAAGTCTGCATATGCATTAACAAGACCGTGCTCTGTAACGTCGAGACCCTTCATTTCCTCGTCCTTTGTAACACGAAGACCTACTGTGTGCTTGATAACCTGGAATACGATTACCATTGTAACAATTGTCCATGCTGCAACTGCGAGTACGCCGATAGCCTGAATACCGAGCTGAGCAAAACCGCCGCCGTAGAAGAGACCTGTGATGCCGTCCTGACCGTTGCCTGTTGCGAAAAGACCAACTGAAAGTGTACCCCACATACCGTTTACACCGTGAACTGCAACAGCACCAACGGGGTCATCAATTTTAAGCTTGATGTCGATAAATTCAACTGCAACTACTACGAGGATACCTGCAACAAGACCGATTATTGCGGCGCCGAGAGCGTCAACGTCTGCACAGGGAGCTGTGATTGCTACAAGACCTGCAAGTGAGCCGTTGAGTGACATTGAAACGTCGGGCTTGCCGTTCTTAAGCCATGTAAAGAGCATTGTTACGCAGGTTGCAACTGCAGGAGCTACTGTTGTTGTAAGGAAAATCTGTCCGAGATATGCACCGTCGCCTGCTGCTGCGCCGTTAAAGCCGTACCAGCCGAACCAGAGAATGAATACACCGAGTGCACCGAGTGTAAGGCTGTGACCGGGAATAGCGTTTACCTTGCCGTTTTTGCCGTATTTACCGATACGGGGTCCGAGGATGATTGCACCGATGATTGCGGAGATACCGCCAACCATATGGATTGCACATGAGCCTGCGAAATCAACGAAGCCGAGCTGTGCAAGCCAGCCGCCGCCCCAGATCCAGTGAGCTTCAATTGGATAAACAACTGCTGAAATTACTAATGAATAGATGCAGTATGAAGCGAACTTTGTTCTTTCAGCCATTGCACCTGAAACGATTGTTGCAGTAGTAGCACAGAATACCATATTAAATACGAAGTTGTGCCAGGGGAACTCTGCAAAGTTTGTAAAGATGTCAAGGTTAGGAATACCTACCAAGCCGAACAATGCGTCTTCACCGCAAAGAAGTCCGAAACCAAGAAGCATAAATACTACTGTACCGATACAGAAGTCCATCAGGTTTTTCATTATGATGTTACCTGCGTTTTTAGCTCTTGTGAAACCTGTTTCTACCATTGCAAATCCGCACTGCATAAAGAATACAAGTGCTGCGCCGATAAGGAACCAGACGCCTTCAGTGCCGAAAATGACACTGTTTACACCATTTAGTATGTCTGTCATAATATTCTCTCCTCTTTATTTTGATATAACAAAAACGGTGCATAATCTGACAGGGTTTAAACCTGTCGGATTACACACCATTGTGTCATCATTTTATACTATATATTTTGTCAAATAACAATTAACAAAGTACAATTAACAATTGCGGTCGAGAAGATAGATTGATATTAAGTAAAACTTTTTTCCCGACTTTATTTATATGCGGCTGAAAGCCGCCGCCTTAATTGTTAATTCTTAATTGTAAATTGTTAATTAAATAAGCCGTTTTTGAAAATCAAACACCGAAAAGCATTTCGCCGTATGAAGGATAAGGCCAGTATTCGGAAGAAGTTTCTGTTTCCATTGAATCGCCTACTGCACGAAGCTCTTGCATAAGTGCAAATACTGTTTCTCTGTAGTATGTTGCATAAGCAAGATTGTCGTTGCTGTACTCGCTTGCCTTGATAACAGCTTCTTCAAGCTCAGCAGTCTTTTTGCTGAAGCATACAAGCTTGTTTGAAAGGCTTGCAACGAGCTCTTCTTCAACAGAAGTCGGAATAGCGTCTGAAAGAGCCTTCTTTGCAAGAGCAGTATCTGTAAGCTCTCTTACGTATGCAGATACAGCAGGAAGAATGTTCTTCTTAGCCATATCAATCATTGTGAGTGCTTCAATGTTAATCTGCTTAGCGTAATTTTCAAGCTCGATTTCATATCTTGCCTTAACTTCTTCTTCGGAACAAATCTTGTTCTTAACAAAGAGGTCAACGTTCTTCTGATCAATGAAGTGAGCAACAGCTTCGGGAAGTGACTTATAGTTGCAGAGTCCTCTTCTTTCAGCTTCTTCAACCCATTCGGGAGCGTAGTTGTTACCGTTGAAGATAATATCCTGATGCTCTGTGAATGTCTTTTTGATAAGAGCCTTAACAGCAGCTTCCATATCGTCAGCGTCCTTGAGCTCATCGTAGAACTGTGAAAGCTCCTCAGCTACCATTGTGTTGAGAATGTAGTTGGGGCAAGCGATGTTGAGTGAAGAACCAAGTGCTCTAAACTCAAACTTGTTGCCTGTGAAAGCAAACGGTGAAGTACGGTTACGGTCTGAATTGTCCTTCATAAAGTCGGGAAGAACATCAACGCCCGTCATCATCTTAACCTTGCCCTTGCTTACATATTCTGTATCGTTGATGATTGAATCAACAAGTGCGCCCAAATCATCGCCGAGATACATTGAAATGATTGCAGGCGGTGCTTCGTTTGCACCGAGACGGTGGTCGTTACCTGCTGAAGCAACTGTGATTCTGAGAAGGTCCTGATACTCGTGAACAGCCTTTACGATAGCTGCAAGGAAGAGCTGGAACTGAATGTTCTTCTCAGGCTCTTTGCCGGGGTCGAGGAGATTTTCGCCTGTGTTAGTGGAAATTGACCAGTTGTTGTGCTTACCTGAGCCGTTAACGCCTGCGAAAGGCTTTTCGTGGAGAAGACATACAAGACCGTGTTTCTCGGCTGTTTTCTTCATAATCTCCATTGTAAGCTCGTTGTGGTCGGTTGCGATATTAGTTGTAGTAAAGATAGGTGCAAGCTCGTGCTGTGAGGGAGCAACCTCGTTGTGCTTTGTCTTTGCAAGAATACCGAGCTTCCAGAGTTCCTCGTCAAGGTCTCTCATATAAGCGGCAACTCTTGTCTTGATAGCACCGAAGTAATGGTCGTCAAGCTCCTGTCCTTTGGGTGCCTTTGCACCGAAAAGTGTTCTGCCTGTATAGATAAGGTCCTCTCTTTGGTCATACATTTCCTTATCAATAAGGAAGTATTCCTGCTCGGGACCAACTGTTGTTGTAACTCTTGTTACGTCCTTTTTGCCGAGGAGGTTAAGAACCTTTACAGCCTCTGTGCTGATTCTTTCCATTGAACGGAGCAGAGGAGTCTTTTTATCAAGAACCTCGCCTGTGTATGAACAGAATGCTGTGGGAATGTAAAGTGTTCCGTCTTTAACAAATGCGTAAGAGGTGGGGTCCCATGTTGTGTAGCCTCTTGCCTCGAATGTGGCACGAATGCCGCCGCTGGGGAATGACGATGCGTCCGGCTCGCCCTTTACAAGCTCTTTACCCGAGAACTCCATAATAATCTGTCCGTCACCGTTGGGACTGATAAAGCTGTCATGCTTTTCAGCGGTTACGCCTGTCATAGGCTGGAACCAGTGGGTGTAGTGTGTACAACCCATCTCAACTGCCCAGTCCTTCATAGCAGATGCAACTACGTTTGCAACGCTTAAATCAAGAGGTTCGCCGTTCTGGATTGTTTTCTTAAGTGCCTTGTAAGTTGACTTAGGAAGTCTTTCCTGCATTTTCTGGTCGTTAAAAACCATACTGCCAAATAACTCCGGAACTTTTGCCATTTTAATTCTCTCCTATCCAGTTTTAAAATTTGACTAAAAAACACAAAAGGACACTGTAAGCACATTGCCTACAGCGCCCTTGCTGTTGTCATTGCTGTTAGTATATTCTACTTTTCGTGATTTGTCAATAGATTTTTCAAAAAAAAATTAAAAAATGCAAGTTTTATTAAATTTCTTGCAGATTATCCGCTTTTATCCTTGTACAGTTGCACATATTCAACAAAATGTGCGTTTATATGAATTATTACTTTAAAAAAGTTGCAATTTCCTGCATTTCACCCTTGACAAACCGACATTTAAGGTTATATAATACAGTCACACGTCGTATGTATTTTTAAATTCTGCGCAAAAATGCAGGATTTGAAAATCAAAATTGCAAAGTTTTGAAAACACAGAGCTTTGTGCAGACGTTAAATTCATATATATATCGTATTTCAATTCGTTTTATGAACAGATTGCTTCGTATATTATAGCGGCAGACGCCGCTGTTAATAAATAAATCTGATATGTGAATTCGCTCTTATATATAAACTAATGTATAAAAGAGTGTGATAGGGTTTTCAAAGGCGAAAAATCCGTGTATCAGGAAAGGATGATTTTTGATGGGACAGACAGAGAACAGACAAACGCAGAACAGCGGTCTTTATTCTCCGAGGTTCGAGCACGACAACTGCGGTATAGGCGCTGTTGTAAACATTAAGGGCGTAAAGTCACACGACACCGTTGCAAACGCTCTTACAATTGTTGAAACGCTTGAGCACCGTGCAGGTAAGGATGCAGAGGGCAAAACGGGTGACGGCGTAGGTATTCTGCTTCAGATTTCCCACAAGTTTTTCAAAAAAGCAGCAAAAGAAATAGGCATCAATCTCCTTTCCGAAAGGGATTATGCCGTTGGTATGTTCTTCTTTCCGCAGAATGAGCTTGCAAGAAATCAGGCTAAAAAGATGTTTGAAATTATTGCTCAGAAAGAAGGACTTGAAGTTCTCGGCTGGAGAAACGTTCCCTCCGACACAACTGTTATCGGCAAGCGTGCGCTTGACTGTATGCCTGCAATTATGCAGTGCTTTATCAAACGCCCTGTCGGCGTAAAGAAAGGTCTTGACTTTGACCGCAAGCTCTACGTTGCAAGACGTGTTTTTGAACAGAGTAATGAAGATACATACGTTGTTTCGCTTTCAAGCAGAACTATTGTATATAAGGGTATGTTCCTTGTCGGCGACCTCAGAAGATTCTTCCTCGACTTGCAGGATGACGATTACGAGTCAGCTATCGCAATGGTACACTCACGTTTCTCAACCAACACAAACCCGAGCTGGCAGAGAGCTCATCCTAACAGAATGATTGTTCACAACGGTGAAATCAACACAATCAGAGGCAACGCAGACAAGATGCTTGCCCGTGAAGAAACAATGCGTTCCGAGCACTTAAAGGGCGACCTTGACAAGGTTATCCCCGTTGTAAACACCGAAGGCTCAGACTCTGCAATGCTCGATAACACACTTGAATTCCTTGTTATGAGCGGTATGGAGCTTCCGCTTGCAGTTATGATTACAATTCCCGAGCCGTGGGATAACAACGGCACAATGTCGCAGAAAAAGAGAGATTTCTATCAGTACTACGCTACAATGATGGAACCGTGGGACGGTCCTGCGTCAATCCTCTTCTCCGACGGCGATTTTATGGGCGCCGTACTCGACAGAAACGGCCTGCGCCCCTCACGTTACTACATCACAAACGACGGCAACCTCATTCTTTCTTCAGAGGTAGGTGCACTTCCGATTGAGCCGTCAAAGATTGTAAAGAAAGAAAGACTCCGCCCCGGTAAGATGCTCCTTGTTGACACAGTTCAGGGCAGACTTATCGACGACGACGAGCTTAAGGAATATTACGCATCAAAACAGCCCTACGGTGAGTGGCTCGACAGCAACCTTGTAAACCTCAAGGACTTGAAAATTCCGAATGCAAAGGTTGAGGAGCACTCAAAAGAGGCAAGAAAAAGACTTCAGAAGGCATTCGGCTACACCTATGAGGAGGTTATGACCTCTATCCTTCCGATGGCTAAAAACGGAAGTGAGTCAATTGCCGCAATGGGTACTGACAGTCCTCTTGCAGTGCTTTCAAACGAGCCTCAGCCGCTGTTCAACTACTTCAAACAGCTTTTTGCTCAGGTTACAAACCCGCCGATTGACGCAATCCGTGAGGAGATTGTCACCTCTACAACTATTTACATCGGCGAGGACGGCAACATTCTCGAAGAAAAACCTGAAAACTGCAAGGTTATGAAGATTCGCAACCCGATTCTCACCTCAACCGACATTTTAAAGCTCAAGAATATGCACATCAAGGGCTTTAAGGTTGCAGTTATTCCGATACTCTACTATAAGAACACAAGACTTTCAAAGGCAGTCAAAAGACTGTTCATTGAATGTGACAAGGCATACAACGACGGTGCAAATATCCTTATCCTCTCCGACAGAGGTGTGGACGAAAACCACCTTGCTATTCCCTCACTGCTTGCGGTTTCCGCAGTTCACCAGCACCTTGTTGCTACCAAAAAGAGAACTTCTCTTGCAGTCGTTCTCGAAAGCGGCGAGCCGAGAGAGGTTCACCACTTTGCAACACTGCTCGGCTACGGTGCAAGCGCAATCAACCCCTATCTTGCTCAGGAAACAATCCACGAGCTGATAAACGACGATCTTCTCAACAAGGACTACTATGCCGCTGTTGACGACTACAACAATGCAGTATTGCACGGCATTGTAAAAATCGCATCAAAAATGGGTATTTCAACTATCCAGTCCTATCAGGGCTCGCAGATTTTTGAGGCTATCGGTATCAGCAAGGACGTTATTGACGAGTACTTCACCGACACAGTAAGCAGAATCGGCGGTATCACAATCAAGGATATCGAGAAAAACGTAGATACACTCCACACAGCCGCATTTGACCCGCTGGGCTTAAGCACCACAACAGAGCTTGAATCACGCGGCAGTCACAAGTTCAGAAGCGGCAAGGAGGAGCACCTCTACAATCCGCAGACAATTCACACTCTGCAAATGGCTACACGCACAAACGACTACGAGCTTTACAAAAAGTATTCGCATATGATTTCCGACGAAATGGACCCTGTAAGCATCAGAGGTCTGTTCGACTTCAAATATGCTGACAAGCCTGTTCCCCTCGACGAGGTTGAAAGCGTTGATTCAATCGTAAAACGTTTCAAGACGGGCGCAATGTCATACGGCTCTATTTCTCAGGAGGCACACGAGGCTCTTGCAATCGCAATGAACAGACTTCACGGCAAGTCAAACTCAGGTGAGGGCGGTGAAAGCCTTGAAAGACTTGAAACCAAGGGCAAGGCTGAAAACAGATGCTCTGCTATCAAGCAGGTTGCATCGGGACGTTTCGGCGTAACCTCACGCTACCTCACATCAGCCGACGAAATTCAGATTAAAATGGCGCAGGGTGCAAAGCCCGGCGAGGGCGGTCATCTTCCGGGCAAGAAGGTTTACCCCTGGATTGCAAAGACACGTCACTCCACTCCCGGTGTTTCGCTTATCTCTCCTCCGCCTCACCACGATATTTATTCAATTGAGGACCTTGCACAGCTTATTTACGACCTCAAAAACGCAAACAAGGACGCAAGAATTTCTGTTAAGCTTGTTTCCGAATGCGGCGTAGGCACTGTTGCCGCAGGTGTTGCAAAGGCAGGCGCAGGCGTAATTCTCATTTCAGGCTACGACGGCGGTACGGGTGCCGCTCCGAGAAACTCTATCTACAACGCGGGTCTGCCGTGGGAGCTCGGCCTTGCCGAGGCGCACCAGACGCTCATTATGAACGACTTGCGCAACAAGGTTGTCATTGAAACCGACGGTAAGCTTATGACAGGACGTGACGTTGCAATCGCCGCTATGCTCGGCGCAGAGGAATACGGCTTTGCCACCGCTCCGCTCGTAACGCTCGGCTGTGCAATGATGAGAGTCTGCAACCTCGACACCTGTCCGTTCGGCGTTGCAACACAGAATCCCGAGCTTCGCAAGAGATTTATGGGCAAGCCCGAATATGTAGTTAACTTTATGCTCTTTGTTGCAAATGAGCTGAGAGAATATATGTCAAAGCTCGGCGTAAGAACAGTTGACGAGCTTGTCGGCAGAATCGACCTTATCAAGCCCAAGGAGGGCATTGAGGGCAAGGCTGCTGAGGTTGACCTTTCCAACATTCTCAACTGCGACTTTGCAAACGAGAAAATTGAATACGCTAAAAAGAGCAAGTACGACTTCAAGCTTGAGGAAACCCTCGACGAGAAGGTAATTCTCAAGGAATTCAAAACTGCTCTTGCAAAGGGAACTAAAAAGACAATCGAAATCAGCGTAAAGAACACCGACCGTTCATTCGGTACAATCTTCGGCTCAGAAATCACCAAGAAATACTACAACACCCTTGCAGACGACACATTCAAGGTTATCTGCAACGGCTCGGGCGGTCAGAGCTTCGGTGCATTCATTCCAAACGGTCTTACACTTGAGCTTGTCGGCGACAGCAACGACTACTTCGGCAAGGGACTTTCAGGCGGTAAGCTCGTTGTTTATCCTCCCAAGGAATCAACCTTTGAGGCTGACGAGAACATCATCATCGGTAACGTTGCACTCTACGGTGCAACAAGCGGTAAGGCATTTATCAACGGCGTTGCAGGCGAGCGTTTCTGCGTAAGAAACTCGGGAGCAACCGCAGTTGTCGAGGGCGTCGGCGACCACGGCTGTGAATATATGACAGGCGGACGTGTTGTTGTTATCGGCAAAACAGGCAAAAACTTTGCCGCAGGTATGTCGGGCGGCGTAGCGTATGTTCTTGACGAGGACAGAGATTTATACACCAAGCTCAACAAGGAAATGGTGCTCTTCTCTGAGGTAACAGAGAAGTACGAAATCCTTGAGCTCAAGGAGCTTATTGAGGAACACCTAAAGGCTACCAACTCCAAAAAGGGTAAAGATATTCTTGCAAACTTTGACAAATATCTGCCGAAGTTCAAGAGAATTATCCCCCATGACTATAAGAGAATGATGTCTGCCATAGCCGTAAACGAAGAAAAGGGTATGAGCAACGAGCAGGCAAGAATTGAAGCATTTTATCAGATTATTCACAACAAATAAGGAGGAGAACAGCAATGGGAAAACCAACCGGATTTATGGATTATAAGCGTGAGGACGCTCCCGCATTCTCCGTTAAAGAACGTATAAATAATTATGATGAGTTCCACACTCCCCTGTCAAAACAGGAGCAGTCAAAGCAGGGCGCACGCTGTATGGAATGCGGCGTACCGTTCTGCCAGTCGGGAATGATGATAGGCAACGCATACTCGGGTTGCCCCCTCAACAATCTCATTCCCGAGTGGAATGACCTCATCTTCAAAAACGCATGGGAACAGGCATATCACCGTCTAAAGCTGACAAACAACTTCCCCGAATTCACCTCACGTGTATGCCCTGCGCTCTGCGAAAAGGCTTGCACCTGCGGTGCAAACGGCGACTCAGTTACGGTAAAGGCTAACGAGTACGGCATTATCGAAAACGCTTATATCGAGGGCTTTGCCGCTCCTCAGCCGCCAAAGGTAAGAACAGGCAAGAAGATTGCCGTTATCGGCTCGGGACCTTCGGGACTTGCCGCCGCTGACCAGCTCAACAGGAGAGGTCACTCGGTTACTGTTTTTGAACGCAGTGACCGCATCGGCGGACTGCTGATGTACGGTATTCCGAATATGAAGCTTGAAAAGCACGTTATCGACCGCAAGGTTGAGGTTATGAAGGCAGAGGGCGTTGAGTTCAGGACGAATGTAAACGTCGGCAAGGACGTTAAGGCAAATCAGATTTTAAAAGAATACAACAGAGTAATCCTCGCCTGCGGTGCATCAAATCCGAGAGATATCAAGGTTCCCGGCAGAGATGCAAACGGCATTTACTTTGCTGTTGACTTCCTTAAATCGACAACAAAGTCGCTTCTTGACAACGACCTGACTGACGGAACATATATTTCTGCAAAGGGCAAAAACGTAATGGTAATCGGCGGCGGCGACACAGGCAACGACTGCGTAGGCACAAGCATAAGACACGGTGCAAAGTCGGTTTTACAGCTTGAAATGATGCCCAAGCTCCCCGACGAGAGAACGGAGGATAACCCATGGCCGCAGTGGCCGAGAGTCTGCAAGACAGACTACGGTCAGGAAGAGGCTATTGAGGTATTCGGTCACGACCCCAGAGTTTATCAGACCACAGTCAAGGAATTTATCAAGGACAAAAACGGCAACCTCAAGAGCGCCGTACTTGTTAAGCTTACGCCCGAAAAGGACAAAAAGACAGGCAGAATGATGATGAAAGAGGTTGCAGGCTCGGAATACAGCGTTGACGTTGAGCTTGTGCTGATTGCGGCAGGCTTCCTCGGCAGTGAAAGCTACGTTACAAAGGCTTTCGGCGTTGAAACAAACGCAAGAACAAACGTTGCAACACCCGACGGCTCATTCAAGACAAATGTTGAAAACATTTTCACCGCAGGCGATATGCACAGAGGTCAGTCGCTTGTAGTATGGGCAATCCGTGAGGGCAGAGACGTTGCAAGAGAAGTAGACGAAAGCCTTATGGGATACACAAATCTGTGATTTCCTCTTATTATGACATAATAAAAACCGATTGCTTTGCTTTATTGCAAGGCAATCGGTTTTTTGTAGTAAATAAATCTAAGGAATAGTTTTTACCGTTCCAATAGTAAAGTAAACCAAAATTTAGCGGCGAGCCGCCGCAGGCAATTCGAGTGGAAAAGTCGGTTATTTTGGTAAAAACGGTGGCCCGAATTATAGATTGATATATCGGTAACGTTTCGGGACGTCAAGGAAATTCCCCTGTTAGGGGAAATGTCGCAAAGCGACAAAAGGGTTGCCGTTTTCGCAGAAAAGCCGTCCCCTACGGATATAGAGGAAACGTTTGTAATATAGCCGTAGGGACACGGCGTGCCGTGTCCGTGTTGACTATCAAACGAAACCGAATATAT
>JBJFHX010000069.1:0-16901 GCA_051893995.1 Ruminococcus sp. | reverse complement strand
TTCAATCCACACCCTCCGTGTGGAGGGTGACCTTAACGCATACACAATGTTTTATAACTACGCCGACATTTCAATCCACACCCTCCGTGTGGAGGGTGACATTTTCGGCGGCTTCGGCAGCGTTTCGTCATAAAAAATTTCAATCCACACCCTCCGTGTGGAGGGTGACGTATTCTGTAATTGTCTTTGAAGATGAAAAGGCAAAAATTTCAATCCACACCCTCCGTGTGGAGGGTGACAGTGTCGATGATGCCCTTCGGGCGGAAATTTCAGAGATTTCAATCCACACCCTCCGTGTGGAGGGTGACAGCAAAAATATACAATCAGAAAAAACTTTAGCTTTTTACCATTAGTAATAAAATACAAAATCATTCTTTAAGTTAAAAAGCTAAATGGCATTTTTTGTTCTTGTATACTTCAAAACAAGATATTTTCTCGTGCGAAAGCTCCTGCAAATCAATGTCTGCTGCACATTCGCACTAAAACATCAACACTCCCTCCATATCTAAACTTTCTTTTACTCCGTAATGCTCAACCTTAGTCTTGTAATTATTTCCAAGATAGTAAAACCTTATGCTGTCTTCGTCTTCATTTATAATTTTCAAAAGTATCTCTTTTACTTCACGACATTTAGCGGCATCCATCACACACTCAAAAACAGAATTCTGCACTCTCTGACCGTAATTGCAACATTCTTTTGCAACCTTTCTAAGCCGTTTTCTGCCGTTTGGGGTATCGGTTCGTACGTCATAAGTGATTAATACAAGCATATTGCACCTACTTCCACAAAAACGGCGGATAGCCGTCAATATCGCCTCGTAAAAACCTTGCAAGCAAAAGAGCCTGAATATACGGCACCATTCCCCACTCGACTTTTTCTTTCAGAAACGGATGCACTATAGTATTCTGCTTTTTCATCTGCCACGATTGTAAAAACTTCTTTTTGCCTTCATCTGTAAAATATACAGCACCATTTTCCTTTACAAAGAAATCGCCTTTGTTGATTACACGCTTATTAATCATTGTAATAACAAATCTGTCAGCAAACACCGAACGCAGTTCCTCCATCAAGTCAAGCGAGAGTGATGTTCTTCCCGGTCTGTCCTTGTGCATAAATCCTACATAAGGATCGAGTCCTACACAATAAAGCGCAGACGTTGTCATACTGTTGAGCAGGGTGTATGAAAATGAAAGCATTGCATTAACAGGGTCAGTAGGCGGTCTTCTTACTCTTGTGCCGAAAATGAAATCTTTTTTCTGTTGCAGAATTAAATCGTCATATACAGAAAAATAACGTGACGCCGCTTCTCCCTCGACTCCTCTTAACTGTTCAGTATCCTTGCACTTTTCAACGTTGTTTATTGATTTCTTCAAATCATCGGAAACATTTTTTAGCTTATCAACATCAAGAGACGCTGAATAATCACGGATTGCACGTTCTACAACTCCTCTTGAGTTAAATAATTTGCCTGTCATTATGTTTTTGGAAATTGACGTACATATCTCCTCATTTTCGGAATATCTGTACTGCGTTTTTCTTAAAACAACATTTCCGTTATACGGTCCGACAGTATGGGCGAGAAATCTTCCGCTTCGTGACAGAAACGATATCACAATTCCGTATTCTGCACACTTACCAAGCAAAGCAGGACTCACCCCTGCATATCCCATAGTGACTATCGACTCAATATTATGCAGAGGTATCCTTGCACATTCTGTGCCCTGCTCGCTGATTACAACTGTTTCGCCCTCAAGAGAAAGATATTTTTCATACGATGTTATGTAGAGCGTATTAAGTAACTTCTTCATCAAACATCCCCTCTAAATTCTTTTTAATGTAGCTATTGACATTATCTGATTTTGATAATTTCGGCAGACAAATTTCTTTAAGCGAGCAAGCGTTGCACTGCTTGCTTTTCTTCACCTTTGGGGTATATCTTATTTCGTACAGCCTGTGCATTTCACTGACTACGTTTATAAGACGTTCACGGATTTCATCATCAAAAGGTACTTTTAGTCTGCGCCTTGTTTTGCCGTAAAAAATATTCAGTTCATCAATTTTGGTGCAAAACATATCTTCAAGACAAAAGGCTTGTGCCGCTGCCTGTAGAATGTCAGCGTCGGTTTCTTTTGGCTCTCCGTGCTTGTATTCAACGGGTACAATTTTGTACAGTCCGTCATAACCGTTAATTATAGCTCCGTCATCAGATTTATGAAACTCCACAACGTCACATACGCCTGTAAGACCGAGTTCCCGTGAAACTATGGGCATTCCACGGGAGATTATCAAATTATTTCGCTTTTCTGAGGAAGCATTATCGTGGGCGTGTTCGTGCATTATGTTTCCGCTGACTGTGAGCAGATTTTCTTCCCACTGCTGTTCAATGTGTATAAGCGCCCATTGCCGTCTGCAAAAAACAAAATGCTGTATTCCCGAAATGCTCAGCATTTGGTCGTCGGTGTAGCTCATCTTACTGTGCAGGTAACTCCCTGCGGAATTTCTGACTCTGCAATAGTGATTTCATAATCATCGTAGCTTCTTGCAACTTTTACATCTTCCCTGCGTTTGATTTTGATTGCATCAAAGAGCTTGTATGCAGGAGTATTGCCGAGCTCGCTGTCGTGCCTGAATATAACAAGCTTTCTGACAGCCATTTTACCTCTTGCCGCTGCGTGGTCATATTCAAACATATTGATAATTGCATTCCAGAGAAGTTCAAGGTCAGCCTCAGAAAATCCCGTTACCTTTCTTGCAAGATTTGCAGAAACGTAGCCCTCTGCAACATACAAGCCGTAAGGAACGATAAACTTATTGCCCATTGTGTTGGTGTTCTTTTCGGCATCAGCCTCAGTTGTAATTGCACATCTTGTAATTGTAATTTCCTGAGGAAAAATCGGGTCAACTGAACGTGCAAATCCGAGCTGAACAGGACCTCTGACCTGACCGCAATTGAGAGAAGCTTTTACGAATGTTGTCATTACTGCTCCGAAGGTTCTGATATCAAAGAAGTTTTCACACATAAAATCTCTTATTTTAGCATCAATTTCGGGATTATCCTTCTTTAATTTTTTGATTTCTGTATCATTGGTACCGAGATATTCAAACGCTTTTTTATCACTCTTGTTGAGAGGTACTCCGGTCTTTATGTATATACCGTATCCGGGTTCATCTTCTTTCACTACTTCTACGTAATTTCTGATTTTGCGTTTTAAACAAACATCGGTTACAATACCGTAGCCTGTTTCCGGGTCAACTCTGGGCATATTGCCTGCGTCGGGGTCACCGTTCGGGTTGCCGTTTTCAACGTCAAAGATTATTGCAAATTCATATCTGTTTTTAATTGGTTCTGACATATTATTTGTCCTCCTTTTTTGTGAATCTTTTCTGTGTCTGATGATAATAGCCTATCTGGAAAGCTCCCTTTTCCTGCATAGTCATTCTTGCAGGGAAGCTTTCTTCAAATCTTGAAAGAATATCGGTTATTTCCTTTTGCTTTGCTATGCAAAATCCGGGATTATCTGTTCTTATCTTTTTAATATGCTTTTGAGCAAGGTCTAAAAGGAACGGGAATATTGCCGCCGGTGTTGAACTTGCAGACGAAAAATATCTGTCTTTTATAGTTGAATTAATCGTCGGGTTTGCTGCTGACTGAATTTCCTCGAGAATTGAGAAAAGTCTGCCGAGATTATAAGCCTGATTATTGGTATCATTATTTATTGACACAGTTAATACCTCCTTATATTCGGGATAATTTCTGATTAGAAATGCTTTGATAACTGCGGCTCTTATTGCCTCTCGTTCTGCATTGACATCTCTTTCAGCTTTTATCCTTATCATTATGTTATCATAGAGCGTTGCAGGGTATTTGTAACCTGTTAAAATAGAGTAGATATAGTTTCCTGCAAGCTGTGGTTTTGCGCTTTTATTTTTTGAATTCTGATTTACCGTTTCTCTTAAAACTTTCCACGCAGGAAAATGTGTACTCTGTAAAAAATTCGGAACTGCTATACGCATATTCTCATCATGTTCCACCACATTTTTCATAAAGTTTCCGAAAGAGTTTACAAGAAAGAATCTTACCGAAAGTCGTGCCGCATTCGGTGATAAACCGAGAATATAGAATTTTACATCGGGATTAATCGGTATTGAGTTCCACTCAACGCTCTGCCCCATTGACAGTTTTTTGATAACGTTCCATAAATCTTTTTGCTTTAGTTCATCACTGTTGCCGAAGAAATTTGAAAACACATCCTGACACCCTTCGTTGTCATCTTCAGTCCAACAGACTACCGTAGTATCACCGAAATAGTTTACATAGTCACTTTCTGACAGCAGGTAATTAAGTGCAGTTGTGTAGGCAAAAGCGGCATATTCGCTGACAGGTGAGTTGTTTCCTTGTGATTTGTCGAAAGACTCAAATGCAGGTGCATTAAAGGATACAAGAGAAGTTCCCATTGACTGTCCTCCTCTTACTCCTTTGATTACAGGATGAAGTCTTGATACAGGTAACTTTTTTCCTGTAACAAGGCAGATTTCCGTTTCAGATTCACTTACGCTGTAGTGTTTATTCCAAGATTCGCAAATGTCAGCGTAATCAGTTGCCAGTTTTCCAAGCGGCATAAATACAAGATTAGCACCATTTTTAAAAATATCAGTTATGACATTTTCATTACAGCCAATATCAACAAGATAGCTTTCAATGTTATCAATATCAATATTTTCAAAATACAGCAATAGTGTTTTTGCAGCAGGAGAATCATCATCCATAAGCAGCTTTTGATGAAGCCGCTTTGATTCCTCAAAGCACTGCTTATTCCGTTCAGGCTTACCCTTTCGGTCATTTCCGAAAATATAAGATGCAGTATCATATAGAAAATTTGCCGATATATTCACCGCTCTTTTAACCGGCATAGGCAGGCTGATTTGTGAAGCTATCTCCTTTTTTCCGCTTTTATCGGTAGTTTTTAATGAAATGACGTTTGTAAGTATTCCGTTTTCGTCGATAACCAGTCCGTATGATGCTTTTGACTTTGCCCAGCCCTGCTTGTCTACCTTATCTTTATCTACGAGAACCTCATATAAATTCACGAGGGATTGTAAAACCATTATCTAAGCACCTCGCAATCTCTAAGATCAAGTACACCGTTTTGAATTTTTGCTCTGAAATACATTGGCGTAATATTATTTTTGTCGGAATAGTCCATATCATAAAGCATAAGTCCGAGGTCTGATGAAATATCAACGGTTGGCACAGTGTCAAATTCCCATCGTCGGAATTTTGCAGGGAATTCTCTGCATCCCAGATACGGCTGGTGGTAGCACTGTCCATTGTCTAAGCGACGTTTCATCATTTCCTGAAATTTTCCCGGATTGTCACTTTGATTTGCCCTGTCGGTCATATCAAAGTGTGCTTCAATAACGTAATGAACATTCTTAAGTACGGTTGCCGCTCTTTGCTGAATATCTGACGTTGTATCAATAAAAAGATCAACATTTTTTCCACTCATTGCGGTTTTCGCTTTGGATGAAAGCAGCTTTGACTTTACTTCATTTCGCCTTATGTTTGTAAACTCAATCGGGCTTAATATGTAGATTTTATCAATAACCCACACTAATCCCGGGTGCCAGAATACCGCATCAAGTATTCCTCTTGCAGCAGACGGAGTTATGCAATCGTACGTGAAGCGTTCGATCTTCAGCTCTGGCCTTGAAAAGCAGGCGTAGTCGCCCCATACTTCAACTTTAATGCTCATTATATCACTCCTTTCATTTATTATGATAGTTAAATTATAGCACATATTATTAATTTGTCAATATTATTTTTCACTATTTATTTAATATAATAATTTATTGTATCTTAAAGAATTGCTTTTTATTATTATTTATGATATAATCCTTTTGTCTGTTAAAGCAGTGGATTGAAATACTATATATTTCATATTTAAAAAGGCGGCAGGGCAATTTCAGCCCTGCTTTCCTTTTATATAAATATACCTTTTACTGTGTTTTCATCAGGAAAAGTAATTCCTGTTTTTTCGCTGTAATACTTATTATCTGACAAAACGTAAAAGCTATTGTCAATATATTCAATACCACACGCTTCATCAAGCTTATTGAAATCCCTCTCGTAAAGATTTACAACATACTTTTGGAGATTTCTGAAAAGCTCTTTTGAGTAATTGCCGCACCTTAAATCATCAATTTCCTTTTTATTTTCCTTTGTAGAAATATATAGTGCTTTGGTGTCGTTCTCTATCATTTTGAATTTCTGCGCTACAGATTCAAATTCCAAATCCGTAAGAGCATTTATAATACCCTTTTTATCAAAAACCTTATGTGTTTTGTCAATATCACGATAATAGTATAGGTTGTCAAAATACATCTTGATAGCTTCGGGTAAATATATTTTTTCACCGTACTTCTTGATAACTTCCATTGCAGCATCGGTATTTGTCTGTTGATAAGACAAAACCTCATCAGTGTAGAAAATATGTACTACGCTTTCTGAGGAATTCCTTTTGTTTTCTCTGTTGCATCTTCCTCCCGCCTGTAAAATTGAATCAATACCCGAAATCGCCCTGTAAACTGTCGGGAAATCTATGTCAACACCTGCCTCAATAAGACTTGTTGAAACGACTCTGCAAGGTTTGTTTTCATCAAGTCTTTTTCTTATCTTTTCAAGTACCATTTGACGGTGAGCAGGATACATATATGTTGATAAGTGGAAATTCTCGTCAGACTCACCAAGCATTGAAAAGAGTTTTTGGGCGTGTGCTTTCTTGTTTACAATGCAGAGAACCTGATTGCATTGTTTTAATTCCAAGGCTATTTCGTCATCTTCAAGCTTGCCGTCATATTTATAATTAACACGCCTGAAATCATCTGTCAGATTTTCAGCAGATTTACAAATCTCAGTTAATTGAAGTTTATTGCTCTTATCAGTAAGATTAAGTATTGACTGAAAATTCGGCTGAGTTGCTGTGCACAACACAACAGCAGAATTGTAGTTTTCCGCAAGCTGTCTAATTGCTGTTGCACAAGGTAACAGATAATCAAGCGGTAACATCTGTGCCTCGTCAAAAATAACAACACTATCAGCAATATTGTGGATTTTCCTGCATTTCGATGGTTTATTTGAAAACATTGATTCAAAAAACTGCACTGCCGTTGTAACTATGATCGGAGAATCCCAGTTTTCTGCTGCAAGCATCATCTGTATTTTAGTTTCATCATCTAAAATATTTAAATCTACATTCGAATGATTTTCAAGGACATTTTTCATACCGAAAATTTTTCTGAAAACCTCAGCATTCTGCTCAATAATGCTTGTATATGGTATAACATAAATAATTCTCTTTTTCCTGAATTTTACAGCATAATTAAGTGCAAATGCCATTGAAGAAATTGTCTTTCCGCCACCTGTTGGTACTGTCAGAGTGAAAAGCTTATCATAGCTTTTTTGACCGACTTCTATACATTCATTAAGCATATTTGTCCTTAAAATATTTAGTTTACCGCTTGGATTCTGCCACTTTTCAATATGATTGTTAAGTAAGGATAAAAGAAATGGAAGTTCATCACCACTATCTCTTGAAACAGCACCGTTAGACATAAAATTTTCAGTGTCAAGATAATCTGCATCAACAAGACACGAAAATAAAAAACGCAGAATAAAAGTATAAGGAATTCTATCATTAATGAAAGGCTCACATATTGATTTGAATTTACTCCTATCTACTTCATTAATCCAAGCTGAATAATTTTCGGTATTCCTGCTCAGCCTGCCTGTAAGAGTTGAATCAGAATCAAGGTCACCTCTGCACCCGATGTCGGGGATTCCGCCATGGTGTCCTGAAATACAAAATGCAGCCATAAGAAGCTTCATTTTAAAAGCCTCTTGTGAACCACACGTTGAATGGTCGACTTTTATTTTTTCATTTCCGTTGATTCTCTCCTGAAAACGATTGCTGTATTTACCGATATCATGCAACATTCCGATAATTTCAGCATAATCTGATAAATTTAAACACTCAGCAAATTTTTCAGACAATTCAGATACATTTTTCAAATGTTCAAGTAAAAACTGGACTTCATTATCAGATTCGCCTCGTTTATGAGCTATATAATTCATTTGCGCTCCCCCTTTATTTGCTATTTTAATAATTTTTATAAGTGTTTATTTATATTTATATATTATTTTACTATATAAGTGAAGATTTTTCAATATAAACATAAAAGTTTACTGATATTACAAAAACTTTTACAAACAAAAAATGCAAAAGCAGAATTATCTGCCTTTGCATTTTTACTTTAATAATGTCTATTTTACTATCGCATCTCGGGCAATATAGGCTGCTGAGATATCCATATTACACGTAAGAATATAAAAATCTGTGCAGGAAATCAGGTTTTCAAAATTCGTCAGCATTTTATCAGCAGTATCTCTGCTGACAAAATGTGCTGTGGAAAAATATAGCCTTTTAATTATCTCAGCCGTTTGTGCCTTTCTGATTGAGTTGTTCTCCCCTCTTTCGATGAAAACCACAGCGCCGAGCGGAACTGAAATATTGTTTGCTATTCCGCTTCCCCCGTCAAAAGGCGTTCCATAGGCAATTGCTTTTCCGTCAATAATTCGCACAACAGGCTTATCGTCATTAATCATTTTAACTTCATTTTCAAAAGCCTTTCGCCATAGTGCAGTATGTGTGGATTTTCCCACTCCCGAATCTGCCGCAAACAAATAAGCCTTGCCTTTATATTCAATTGCAGAAGAATGAATCAGCATTGCATTGTATTTAATTATACTTTTGCAAAATTTTCCTGCATAAGAAAATTCCTCAGCAGCGCCAATTGTAGTTTTGGCAACCATTCTATTTAGCATAGAATTAATATAATCATCGGAAAGCGAGATTGAAATATCGGTTTTTCTGTCGCCAGAATATTCAAACGGTTTTGCAAGATTTTTTAAATAACTGTGTTTTGGTTCAAACTCAGTTACAAGGTCGGCTATTAGGTACTTCATTTTTTCTCCAAAAGAATATTTCAGGGAACGACAAAGTTATCGTTCCCCAAAGTTTAAATAATAAAATTAATTATATTAATTCTGCAAGAATTCTCTGAATCTGAGTCGCGTCGGCTACATTAACTGAACCGTCACCGTTTACATCAGCAAGAGAAAGCTGATAATCGGAGAGTTGCTTTATGTCAGCAGAATAAGACTGAATTAGAGTAGCATCTCTGATATCAACTATTCCACTCATATCAACATCGCCGATTTCATGTTCAGGAATATACTTAAATTTTATGCCGTTTTCAGCAGCAAATTGCTGTGCGTAAGAATCCTTATAAACATAAAGTGTAATATTAGGACAATTTCTGAATGCATTTGTAGCAATTGAAGTTGTTGCTTTCGGAATAGTAAGGGTCTTCAGAGATGAACAGTCAGAGAAAGCAAATGTACCAATTGATTCAACAGTTTCAGGCAAATTAACAGATTCAAGCAAATAACATCTGTAAAACATCTGATTATTAATTGCTGTTGGAGAGCTGTTAATCTCAACAGATTTTAATGCGCTGCAATCCTGAAAAACGGCTCTTCCGATAGTGTTACAATTTTCAGGAATTGTAATTGATTCAAGACGAGAAGCTCTTGTAAAAGCATTATTACCAAGAGTTACAAGCGTATCCGGCAAAAGAGCACTTGTTACTGTGGTGTTATCCATAAATGCAGAATCAGAAACCGAAACTACGGTATAACTTAGAATTGTAGATGGAATAACTAAGCTTTCAGAATAGTTATCGTATCCGGCAATTGAAATAGTGCTGTCAGTTTTCTTAGAAAATGTAAAATGGTCAGCTTCAAAATATGTTTCAGCAAAAACCTGTGTAAAAGAAATACTGATTATAAGAATTGAAGCACACAATGCAGAAATAATTCTTTTTTTCATAATATCACCGTGTAATAATAAATTTTATGGGGCAAACATTACATTTGCCCCATATCCAAGACTTATCACTCGGGCCAAGTTTCTTCGCCCGGATCTATTGGAGATCCACCACCTCCGGTGGCTACTGTTTCCTCAATCGGATAACCACTTTCTGTTGTTGCGGCAATAATATCTTCAAATGAGAACTTCTCAATTTCGAAAATAGGCTCTAAATATTCTTTTTTCACTATTATACCTCCTTTGGGAAACAACCAGTTTATACATCAGTATTAGGGTCAGAAATTCCGACATCATAAAGATTAAAGTAAACAGGTTCACTTATAATTACTTGGTCACCGACAATAACATAATAGTAAGCTTTCATAACATACTTTCTGTTTGCATCTGAATTCTTAAATGCAACAAAGTAGTCAAGTCTGTTCATATTATTATAGTCGCTGTTGTTGGCAGTAAAGTTGTAAATTCTACGATAATCTTTACTTTCACTTGTACCGAAATTATAAACCATAGACTTACCGTTATCCAAGCTTGTAGCTTCTTCAAGTTTTGAATCACTACTACTTGTGAACGTAATCTTAGTGTAGTCGGTATCGGTTACTACGCCATTTTCATCAGTAGGAAGAACATAATTCTGACCTAATTCTACAAGTACACCTGTCTTGTATGTTGTGCCTGTCGGATCACTACTGATAAGAGCACCAGTTGAAGACATATATGCTAACATAAAGTCAACATAAAGTGTATCTGTTACTACTGTACCATCAGCATTAGTTGACTGTTCACGAGTGTACTGAGGATCTGAAATATAAGCCTTATCTTCTTTAGCTGCACCGTAAACGGGCTCAATCCAATAGTTATCAAGAACAACAAGAGTATACTTTCTGGAGTAAAGTCTTGCTACCTCTTTGCCTTTAGTTACTGTTGTACCGTCAGCAGCAACAATACGCTCATAAACTACCCAATAACTGAATTCTTCATCAGCTGCATTAGTTGCATCAGCAACATAGAACTGACCGGCATTATTTTTAACGTAGCTGTTGATAGCTAACTGATAAGTGTCACAAGCCTCACCTGTTGAATCGTAAATATCAACTGTATACTTCTTATTGTTCTGAACAGCGATAAGCGTAGCGTCAGTACCGTCCTGTGTGCACTGAGTCATTGTCCATGTACAATCTTTGTAAAGGTCATCGATGTAAGGAGCTTTTTCATAGATAAGTGCCTCATTAGGAGCCCAAGTACCATTATCTACATAGTACTGGTCATCGTGAGTACCTGTTACAACGTAAGACTTCTGATTACCAAAACGGTCATCGTAAATGTAAGTAAGTTTATAGTTCTTTGTCATGGGAGCGATGTCAGAATAGAAGTTCATCTGGCTGATAATCTGCTTATTATCTCTGAAGAGCTTCCATACCTCTGTCTCAAATGTGTATGTGAGAGTACCGCTCAAGCCTGTAGGCTCTGTGATAGCAGAACCGTTGCATGTCATATCACCGTCAGGATCTTCAATGATTTCAGTTCCGTCTGATGAAGTAGTGTACCAATAACGGAAGGTGTTTTCACCTGCTGTTTCGGTAATAAGCTTGATTCTGATGTAAGTGTCAGTTGCGCTGTCAACATCAATTGTAACTGACTGACCGTTTGCACCTGTACCAGTGCCTGTTGTAATATCAGTCCAAGCACCGTTTCTGTAAACCTGAACCTCAATACGATAGTAACCTAAACCGCCCTTTGCATCAGAGCCAACGTATTTTCCGTGATTGATTACAAGACTGCCTTCAGCAGCTTCAACGAAGTTAGCAACATAGTGCATTTCCTGGTCAAGAGTTGTTGTAAACGAAGCACCTACGTTATCAAGTTTTTCGATAACTATGTTACCACTATTATCGGCAACTGACCAGTGAGAGAAGATGTAACCTGCGAGCGGGCTTGAAACAACTGAAATTTCAAGACCGAGTTTCGGGTTAGTAATACTAACTGCACCGTCAACGGAAGCGTAAGCAGCGTCTTGCTTTAATTCAGAATAAGTAGTACCATCTGCTGATGTTCTGTAGTATGCATAAGCGCTTACTTCTGAATCGCTCTGTGCATAGTACCAACGACCGTCAAAACGATCTTTAGAGCTTTTAAATTGAACGTCTTCAAAAACGATTTGAACCGGCGCATTACCTAAACCGGCATCAAGAATAGCATTGTAAGCTGTAGTATTAACGCCTTCTTCAGTTTGCGTTCCGCTATATGGACGAGGAACGAAGTCAGAAGGACAAGCGGCAGTAACAAATGTCAGATTTCCGCTTGAATCAGACTTATATACATACCAAGAGGTCATAAATTCGCCTCTGTCGGAAATATTATAAAGTGCTGTAGATACTACATAAACTTTATTTGTTGTATCAGTAACTTCTTTACCAAGTAATGACATCGGATTACCGTTGATATCATTAAAATCTTCCCAACGATCAGCAAATGTACTTACCGTAATAGTTTTTGAAGGATCAGCAAAGTCACCAGATTCTGTTTGACCTGCACCTATCGCTATTTTATTAACACCATTTCCGCTGTCACTTGTAGTAGAACCATTTCCTGATCTATACTTTAGATCAAGACGAACAATATCATAGCCCGATTCGTAAATATACTTGAAATCATCAAAGTCATATGTTTGCTCAGAACCATCGTTATTAACTGTAAGACCGGAAACAGTCTGTCCTTTAATTTCCTTAGGAACAAGTGAATAATAGAGCTGTTTTGTTTCATCATACAGCATTGGCTGACCAGGCCAATCACCATCAGATTTCTGCGTCGTATCACCATAGTAATAAGCATAGTTATATATTTTAGTCCAAGATGAATACCTTGTATTTACATAGAACTTAATATATTCGCCGTCGTTAGCACAAGCCTTGTAGTAATAAATCGGATAAACAGTGAAGGTAGTATCTGTTGCATCTTCGTCAATGGTGAAGGTTGCAGAATAGGTTGCATACTTTGTTGTACCGTCTTCACCTGTTGCAGCGACACCTTCGGTTGCAAGGTAGGTGTCTTTGTAATTTACTACATAAGCATAAACAAACTTTTCAGCTGTTGTAGTGTCAGCAGCCATTGTAGTAGTAACCTTTACTGTTGAGCCTTTAGTAACATTATACTGAATACCGTTAGTTAAATTAGCGCTTGTGTCTTCTACAACCGATGAGCTTGTGTTTGCAGCTTCTGCAACAGTTGTGCCCAAATCAGTTAATGTAGAAACACCGTTCATCGCTTTAACTATAACGGGAGTTCTGCCGTCTTCGATAGTAACAGAATTAGAATCAACTGATTCTTTATACTCGGCATTGTCAGCAGACGGGTATGCCTTTACAGTATAAGTACCGGCAGAAGAAACTGCGAATGTTGTACCTGATGATTTAGTAACGTATGTACCACCATTGTAGAGGTAATATTCAACATCAACTCCTTCGGGATACGAAGCAGGAGTTACAGTAATTGTAGCTGTCGGATTTGATGCTGTTAAAGAATTACGATCCGAAGTAATAGAAGGAGCATCAAGGGGTGTTTTACCGCTTTCGATTTCAAAATAGAATTGTTTTGCTGAAGCATCGAAGCAGAGTACTACAATACCTGATTCGTCAGAATCATTGAAATAATAACTACGATCAGCAGTAATACCGGGTGTATATCTGGTGTTTGCATTGCTTGCTTTGAGTACAATATTTTCAGAAGGAGTATATGTAGTAGTACCATCATAAATACGGAAATACCAGTAATTGCTTGTTACAGTAAGCTCACTTACAGTTAATCCTGTATTTAACTTATAAATCGAATCACTATCATATGAAAATCTGATATTTGTAGATGTTTTATCCCAGAAATTATCACTTGGTTTGCTTGATAATGAAGTACTGGAAGTAGAAGTATAAGTACCGTCAGCATTCTTTATTGCAAAACGACCAACAACATAGTAGTCAGCTAACTTAGTTACCTTAAAACTCATGGGTGATTCTGTGCCGCTTGTGATTTCAATTTCAAATGTGCCGGCTTCAGAGAATTGGTAAACTTTCTTATCATCCAAAGTAGTATTATATGTTGTACCGTAGCTGATAGTTTCGTTACTTTCATTAGCTGAACCGTAATGATAATAGTTTGAGCCATCAGTACCGATGAATCTGAACTGTGCATTTGCAACAGCAGTTACAACAAGTTTATTATTTGTAAACTTTAGTGATGAAGCAGCATCAAATGCAGACTGATTAAGTGTACCGTCTTCAGCACCATTCCAAGCAGCTGCCTGACCGGTTGTATCTGTGATAGAACCGGTATCACCGCCACCTACGAGAGCGTATGTGTACTCAGGCTTTTCAGAAATAGTGGGTGTTACTGTAACAGCTTCGCCGGGCATTGTGAAAGAATATGTGCCGTCACCGTTATCTGTTACAGAAACGCTTGTACTTGTTGAATCACCCGTAACAGTAAGACCTGTGCACTCATAACCTGTTTTTGGCGTTACAGTAACTTTTACTGTATTGCTTTCGTATGTTGCTGTAGCAGGTGATGAAGTGATTGACGAAAGATTTGCATCTGTGTCAACTAAATTAATTGCATAAGTCTGATTAGCCTTGAAGTAAGCTGTGAGTGTTGCATCACCAACAACTGTGTAGGGGCTTGTGATGTCTGATGTACCGTCGTTCCATTTTTCAAGCGAGAAAGCGGAAGCGTTGGAAGGAGTTGCGGTAAGAGTAATAGTTGACTGATATTTGTAAAGTGTTCTGGTAGTCTGCTCATTATATGCTACAGAATCAGAACCGGTTGCACTCACGGTAGCTCCGGAGTCAACAGTTGTATCAGCAACAACCTGAACATAATAGTACCTGTCTGATGTCATAAAATTAATACTCTTCCAACTATCATAATGATAAACACCATAGTATTCGGTTGTTTCATCAAGACTTAAAGTAACCTTGCCGTCAACACTGATTGATGTTACAGTTGAAGGTACGGAAACTTCATAAATATAGAATTTATGACCGTTGCCACTCCAGTAACCGGAAATTGCAAAGTAAGCAGTAGGATCTTCTTCAACAGCTGTCATAGTTGCAGTTTGTGTACTGCCACCAAAAGTATATGTAACATTATCCGTACCCAAGTAATTTGAACTTGTTTCTGAATGATTATATTTATCAGCATATCTGATTACTGCAATCTTAACTGTTCTGTATGAAACAGAATCAATAACAGTAGAAATTGTACCATCTGCTGTTATTGGAATATCATAAGGATTAACTGAATAATCACTGCCGTTATAAGTGAATTTGTTGAATACCTTATTTGCTGTATCAATACCTGTTGCATTGACATGTACTGTATAGCCGGAAGGAACATCTGCTGTTTCACCCTCGGCAATTGTCTTACCTGATACACCGTAAGCATCTGTGTAAGTACCGGTTACTACAGCGTCATCGTTTGTTGCAAGAGTTATTGCATAAAGCTGAACTTTCTTAAGATTGAATTCATCTGAAACAGCAGGGTTATATGTTGCTTCGTCAGCAGATACTTTTACTTTGTAATTAGCATCAGCACTTGACAAATCAGCAAACTCAACAGTTGCTACATTACCGTTCCATGTAACACCTGATACTTCATTATCAGAAGCATCAAGAAGTTTATATGTTGTACCGGAAGGATAAGTATCACCGGAAGAAGTTACTGTAATTGTAGCATTGGCTTTAGAAGTAACTACGTTACTGTTAGAAACTACAACGTCAGGCTTTGCGAGATCAGTTTTTGAAGAAACTGTAAATGTGTCAGTATCACCTACAACATAGATAGTACCATCAGTTAATACAGTCTTTAAGGTGTAAGTACCGTCAGCGAGAGAAGAAGTATCTAATGAACCGCCTGTTAAAGTGTACTTGTAATAGTTACCCTCGCTATCGCCAATATAATACTCAAAACTATTTCTATTGCCGATTGTAGATGTTCCGGCTGAAGAAGATGTATTAACAGTAAGAGTACTACCGCCCTTAATTTCGGGATCGCAAGTTGTTGTGGCTGTTAAAGTAGCACCGGCATCTACACTATATAAGTAGTTGGAGCCATTAACTGCTATTTGACTGAATTCACTTGACGTTGTAGAGCCCCTTACTACATAAGCTGCACCAGCTGAAACTTTAGTACTTAATCCGGAAGCCCAGTGACCCATATAATATGTAGCTTCAGGAAGACAGAAAGCTGCAAATTCATGTTGTGTAGTACTTGATCCAAATGTATATGTACCTGACATTGTACCACTAGCAGCGGCATCAGATGTACTGTTAGTATACATTACATGGAAAGTACTATTATTCCAGTCCACACGCTCACCGCCGTAGAACATAACTTTGGTGCCATTGAGAACTGAAAGTAAGTCGCCTGTTACGGCAGTGGGGTCATCACCGCCGCTGGAACCGCCATTATTAGGTAAAGTAGTTGAAGCACAAATTATTGGTTTATCGGTAGTATTAATTGATGTGTTAGGATAATAAACAAGAATATAATACTCGCCACCACTATACCAACAATAACAGTTATCAGAGCTATAATCACCTATATTAGAAATATCAGTAGAATTAAAGTTTTTAGTAACATAGGAATAGTTATAATCATATGAACTAGTTGATGTTGATATTTTAAATTGGTTAGCACTATTACTAGATTTAATATATGCATAGTAACCATCAGTACTTTCTGTCATCGCAGTTGCACCCCAACTATTATCAGAACCACGATAATAGTAAGTAGTAGCAGCGTTGAAAGTTACAATACCAACAGCCATTGTTGAAACAACCATCATCAATGCGAGGATGACGGAAAGCGCAGATTTGCTTATGCGCTTAATTGAATGTCTCATTAGTATACCTCCATAAATTTTATTACGGTGCGCCGTTTGCGATTTACGCCGAGGATTACGGCGCACC
>JBJFHX010000068.1:0-4202 GCA_051893995.1 Ruminococcus sp. | reverse complement strand
CGACATTTCTGCAAGAGAAGCAGGCTCCGTAGGCGGACAGATGGTTAAAAAGATGATTGAGTCATACGAAAACAGTATGAAATAAAAACCTCATTTTACCGCACAAAATAAAAAATATGTGCAGACCCCCTTGTCGCTGTTTTCAGCGGTAAGGGGGATATTTTTAATATTATTTCGCTTGCAGAACATATGAAATTAACCTATAATTGATTTTATTCTAAATTTTCAATATTATTTGTGATATTTTAACTTTTTACATTGTTTATTAGTTGAAAGGTCCTTTCAAGGAAAATTCCAAAAGGAGGGAATGTATGGAAACTTCTGAATATATACGTATTGCCGAGCAATACACCGATATAGTATATCGAGCGGCACTCAGCTATTGCAAAAATATAAACGATGCTGAGGACGCAGTACAGAATACCTTTGTAAAGCTTCTGAAAACCGATACTGAATTCAATGATGATGAACACATAAGAAAGTGGCTGATAAGAGTTGCAGTAAATGAATGTAAAAATATCTGGAAATCGTTTTGGCGAAGAAACGTTACTTCATTTGAAGAGCTTGAAAAAGAGCCTGAATACTTAGAGTCTGATAAAACTGAACTTTTCAGCGAGGTGATGAAGCTTCCGCAGAAGTACAGAGTTGTACTTCATCTGTACTACTACGAAGGTTATTGCGTAAAGGAAATAGCTCAGCTTGTCGGAATTTCAGAAAGTAATGTGCAGACCCGACTTATGAGGGCAAGAAATAAACTGAAGCTTCAACTGGAGGAGGAGTGAATATGAATATTCCAAAAAATGAAATTGAGCTTTACAGGAGTACATTTGATGAGATTCACGCTCCCGAAGAGCTAAAACGAAAGGTGATTATTATGGCTGAAACAAAACCAAAAAGAAAAATATATGCAATCAGAAAGGTGCTTTACATCGCAGCGGTAATTATTGTGCTGTTCTGCGCAAGCAATATTATAACTTATGCAGCTACGGGCGAAACATGGATTGAGAAAACCGTAATGCAGTTTTACAATCACGGAGAAATTCAGGAAATTGAAATGACAAGAACATTAGATGAAAACGGTATTGCAACTTATGAGGGTGAATATACAGATGAAAATGGATTGCCTGTTAAGGAGATAATTGTTGCCGATGAAAGTGACGGTTATGATAATCCGGTTGATGCGCTGAACACTTCTGCCGAAATTATAAAGGAGAACGGAAAGCTTTATTTATCGGCTTGGGATTTAACTGAAAACGCAAAAATTGATATTACTGATGATTTAGCAGACGGTAAGGCGGAAGGAACCTTTGAACTAAATGACAAAGAATATACTTATTCTGTAACCGGTAATGAAGAAATCAACAGCATATTGATTAGTGAAGAATAATATATATAAAATGGTGTTGTCACAAATTATCATTTGCGGCAACCCCGTATTTTATGATGTTTAAACTTTTTACTCTTGTTCTTCAGGGTAAACAAGTCCCCATTCCTTGCGCAAATCCGTCATAATTTCCATAACGTCAATTGTGTTGTCAAGCTTAAGTCCGCTTACATCACCGCTGTTGATTGCGTGCTCCATATCTTCCATTTCATACATAAGCGCAAGGTCTGTTTTGCCTTCGTTGATTTCCGTTTTATCGCCTGTTTCGGCGTCAACAATGATTGCCTTGTCGGCACGTGGATATTCCGTAATCTCGATATATCCCTTTTCAAAGCTGATAACGGCTCTTTTGGGCTGTTTTGAATGAAGACTCAGCGTAATTGTTGCCATTTCCGACTCGTCATTCATCATAATAATTGAAGCCTGCTCATCAACGCCGCTTTCGGCAAATTTCACCTGACTTTTAATTTCCGTCGGCTGACTGCTCATAAAGCTTCTTGCAAGGCTTAATGAATAAACACCGATGTCAAGCAGTGCACCGCCTGCAAGGTTGATATTGAAAAATCGGTTGCTCATATCGTAATCCTTGAAACTGCCGAAATTAAGCTGAATAACCTGTAATTTGCCGAGTTTTCCGCTCTGAGCAATCTGCCACAGCTTTTTATAAAGCGGCATATGCCAGATTGTCATAGCCTCGGCGATGATAACGCCGTTTTCTTCTGCAAGTTTAACGGCTTCTTCAAGCTCATCGCTGTTGAGCGTAATTGCCTTTTCGCAGAAAACGTGCTTTTTATTTTCAAGAGCCTTGCGGATATACTGAATGTGGGTGTTGTGCGGCGTGGTGATGTAGATTATATCGACATTTTCGTCGGTGAAAACCTCGTCAATGGTGTCATACACCTTTTCAACGCCGTATTTTTCGGCAAAGCTGAGTGCCTTTGAGTGAGTTCTGTTTGCAACAGCATAAAGCTTTTTGCCCATTTTCTGCAAAGCCTGTGCCATCTGATTTGCAATAACGCCTGTACCGAGAACTGCCCAGTTTAGATTTTTGTCCATAATCAAAACCTCCTAAAATTTATTAAATATATATTAATTCCGAATTACGCATTACGAATTCCGAATTAATTTTAAGTTTCTGCTCTGTTGATTGCGTTTAAAACGCCAAGAACAGATGCAACGTTTACGTTAGAGTCAATGCCGATGCCGAAAATGTTATTTCCGTCGGGCTTTTTAAGCTCAATGTATGAAACAGCCTTTGAGTCCGAGCCCTGAGAAATTGCGTGCTGGCTGTAGGAGATGAACTCGTATTTGTCAAGACCTACTGCCTTGATTGCGTTGAAGAATGCGTCAATCGGACCGTTGCCGATTCCGCTTAACACAACCTCATCTCTGTCGTCAATCACCATTCTGCCCTTGAAGTGAACGTAATCCTTGCCGTTTTCGCTTTCCTCGTAAATCTTTCTCTTTGTCAGCTTATATTTCATCGGGTGATTGAGATAATTCTGCTCAAACACCTCAAAAAGCTCCTTCGGGATAAGCTCACGCTCAAGCTCTTCGCACTTGGACTGAACAAGCTTTGAAAATTCGGGGTGCATACGCTTTGGCAAATCGTAGCCGAAATTGTTGCTCATAACAAACGCAGCACCGCCCTTTCCGGACTGCGAGTTGATTCTGATAATCGGCTCGTACTCTCTGCCGACGTCGGCAGGGTCAATCGGAAGATAGGGGATTTCCCACATATCCGTACCGCTTTCACGCATATATTTCATACCCTTGTTGATAGCGTCCTGATGTGAGCCTGAAAATGCGGTAAACACAAGCTCGCCGATGTATGGCTGACGAGGGTCAATTTTCATACCTGTGCATCTCTCATAAATTTCACGGAGCTTTGGCAGATGTGAAAAATCAAGCTTCGGGTCAACGCCCTGAGTGAACATATTAAGTCCCATTGTAACAATGTCCATATTTCCGGTGCGTTCGCCGTTGCCGAAGAGCGTACCCTCAACACGGTCAGCGCCTGCAAGCAGTGCAAGCTCGCCTGCCGCAACGCCGCATCCACGGTCGTTGTGGGGATGAACGCTGATGATAGCGGCGTCTCTGTTTCTGAGGTGTCTTATGAAATATTCCACCTGATCGGCAAAGGTGTTCGGTGTGCACATTTCAACGGTATTCGGCAGGTTGAGAATAACGGGATTTTCCTTTGTCGAGCCGAGAGCCTCCATAACCTTGTCGCAGATGTCAACGGCATTGTCCATCTCCGTACCGCTGAAGCTTTCGGGGGAATACTCAAGGCGGAAGTTAGTATCGCCGTCGTATTCGTCAATAAGCTGTTTAATCAGCTTTGCACCCTCGACTGCGATTTTTGTAACGCCGTCCATATCGGTTTTAAAAACAACCTTTCTCTGGAGCGTAGAGGTTGAGTTGTAGAAGTGAACGATTACGTTCTTTGCACCCTTAACAGCCTCAAAGGTCTTGCGGATAAGGTGTTCTCTTGCCTGAACGAGCACCTGAATAGTAACGTCGTCGGGAATGTGATTTTTTTCAATAAGCTCACGGCAGATTTCATACTCTGTTTCCGATGCGCTGGGGAAACCGATTTCAATTTCCTTGAAGCCCATATCGCAGAGTGCGTGGAAAAATTCGAGCTTTTCTTCAAGATTCATCGGGTCAACAAGCGCCTGATTTCCGTCACGCAGGTCAACACTGCACCATATCGGAGCTTTTGTAATGGTCTTGTTCGGCCATGTTCTGTCGGGAATGTCAATTTGTTTGAAAGGAATGTACTTTTCAAACGACGGTTTCATACCAATAACCTCCT
>JBJFHX010000067.1:0-17021 GCA_051893995.1 Ruminococcus sp. | reverse complement strand
TGTCTGCAAGAATGATAACACAACTCAAACGAAAAAAAGACGGTATTTTGATGAACGGAAAAATTTTGCGTACTGTAGATTTTACACAGGCTGGGAGCAGAGTGGAAATTAATCTGCCTGATGAAGAATCGGAAATCGTTTCTGTAGAAGGAGAGCTTGATATTGTTTTTGAAGATGAGCATATTCTGATTGTAAACAAGCCTTATTCAATGCCTGTTCACCCCGTAAAGCAACATCAGACTAACACCCTTGCAAATATAGTCACTTACTATATGAACAGCAGGGGAGAAAATTATGTGTTCAGAGCCGTTAACCGACTTGATAAGGACACATCGGGTCTTGTGCTTATTGCCAAAAACAAATTCTGCGCAAATGCTCTTAAAAATAAAGTCAGCAAAAATTATTTTGCACTTTGTCACGGCAAGTTAGACAGCGGCGGAACAATAAGTGCGCCAATCGGCTTAAAGGATGATTCCAGGATTGTCCGTCACGTGCTTGACAGCGGAACTGTTGCAGTAACGCATTATGAGGTGATATGTTCTGATGATAATATATCATTTCTTAAACTATGGCTTGAAACAGGAAAAACTCATCAGATACGTTGTCATATGTCGTCAATCGGTCATCCTTTACTCGGTGATGATTTGTACGGCGGTAGTTTAGAGCTTATTTCACGCCAGACGCTTCATTGCGGAGAAATGACATTTGTTCATCCTGTAAACGGAAAAGAAATTTCGGTAAGCTACAATTTACCTGAGGATATGCAAAAAATACTTGATACAATCAATAAATAAATTAAGAGGATTGACAATTTTTTGTCAGTCCTCTTTTGTGTATATATTATTATAAAAAAGTAATTTCAGAGATAAAAATTTGTACAAAAACGCTTGACAAATCAGTCTACAAATGGTAGTCTATAAATGTAAAATAAAAGCAATAAGGTGATGAAAATGAAAAATACAAAACTCGGTGCAGTAGAGTCACATTTTGCAGATTTAGTCTGGAAAAATGAACCTTTAACTACATCAGAACTCATTAAAATTTGCGAAAAAGAATTAAACTGGAAGCGCACTACTACCTATACAGTTTTAAAAAGACTTTCTGACAGAGGACTTTTTCAGTATACTGACGGTGTAGTTTCCGCAAAAATATCACGTGATGATTTTTACTCAATGCAAAGCAAGAACTTTGTTGATGAAGCATTTAACGGTTCTTTGCCAGCATTTCTGACAGCCTTTACTTCAAAGAAGAAGTTGTCAAAGGAAGAAGTATCTGAAATAAAAAAGCTTATTGATTCCTACGAAGGGGAATAGCAATGGAGATAGTTTTTACAAGAATTTTTAATATGAGCGTTGCATCATCAATGCTCATAATAGCAGTAATTTTCCTTCGGCTGATATTAAAGAACGCACCAAAGTGGATAAGATGTGTTTTGTGGCTGCTTGTTGCATTAAGGCTTGTAATTCCGTTTTCTTTTGAATCTCCTTTCAGCCTTATTCCGAATGCACAGGCAATAAATTCATCAACTCAATCATCAACCTCGTATGTATCATCTCTTGTAAATACCGACAGTTTTCAGACAATGCAAAACGCTGTTTCTTCGTCAGAAAATGAAGCAGGTATTATCACAATTTTATCTTTTTTATGGATTGCCGGTTTTGGTATCATGCTGATTTATATGCTGTTTAGCTATCTGAATCTGCATTTTAAGTTAAGAGAAAGTATTTTAGTTAAAGACAATATATTTATTTGTGATAGAATTTCAAGTCCGTTTGTTTTCGGAGTTTTGAAACCTCGTATTTATCTTCCTTCAGATTTGAGCGAGGAAGAAAAGTCATATGTAATTGCGCACGAGCAGGCTCATATAAAGCATTATGATAATTTATTGAAACCGCTCGGATACCTTATTCTGAGTATTCACTTTTTTAATCCGTTGTGCTGGATATCCTTTAAGCTGTTTACAAATGATATTGAGCTTGCCTGCGACGAAAGGGTAATTAAAAATTACGATACTAAAGATAAAAAAGGATATTCCACCGCACTGCTTTCCTGTAGCATTGAGCGTAATATTCTTTCTGCATGTCCGTTTTCATTCGGTGAAATCGGCTTAAAGCAGAGAATAAAAAGCGTTCTCGGTTACAAAAAGCCGACAGTCAGAATTGTCATTCTGTCGTTTGCAGTCTGCCTTTTAACTGCAATGTCGTTTATGACTAACCCGATTACATCGGCTCTGGAAATTCATTCCGATAATCAGAAATCAGCAATTGATAATCTAAAGAAAGTATCTTTTGATTTTGCTGAGGTTCCGACAACAGCACCTGTTACAGAGCCGACGATAAAGACGACAGAGCCGCAAAAGGCTGACGAAAAGAATGATGAGAGCAAACCGCAGGACGCTGTTGCCGAGAATGAACCTTCGGAAGAATATGTTGACGACAATTATACAGAATACGATAATTCAAGCGAAGATTATAATGAGGAATTTTATGACGCTGTCAGCAACTTGATTATGAGTAATTCTGACAATTCACAGGCTGAAGGTTATGTTGAAATTGAGCCTTATACTATTAATCCAGAAGATTATATTTATGATAGTGGTGATAATTATGCAAAAGATTTGTCTGAGTCTTTATCACCAAACAATAATTCATCGGTCCAGAATATAAATGATGAAAAAATTGCTTGGGATCCGATTTATAATTAAAACACTTTCAATCAAAGATGAAAAATAAAGGAAAGGATAAACCTATGAAAACTAAAAAATGTAAATTAATAAAGTTTTTATCTGCATTTCTTGCGGTGATAATGTTATTGTCAGTTTATATATGTATACCGTTTAGCGTAAGTGCAGCTTCATTTACTTCCTCGACCGGCTTTGTTTATGTCAAAGAAGATGATGAATATATCAGTATTGCAGGATATAAAGGCAGCGAAACAAATCTTGTTATTCCGGCTAAAATTGACGGCTATAAGGTCGAAGGAATAGTTAGCTCAGCTTTTTTCAGGAATAACAGCATTGAAAGTATAAAGATTTCAGAGGGAATATATTACATTGAGAGATCTGCCTTTGCCAGTATGGAAAGATTAAATAACCTTGAAATTGCAGACAGTGTTGTTTTTGTTGGCGATGATATTTGCAAATTTACACCGTATTATTATAATGAAGATAATTGGATTGACGGTTGTTTATATTGTGGAAAATATCTTTTAGATACTGATGGTGATAAGATTGATGACACCTTGAAAATCAGGGAGGGAATAACTGTTATTGCTGATTCTGCTTGTGGATATATTCCGGATTTGAAATACTGTATTGTTCCGGATAGTGTACATATCATAGGAGAATATGCTTTTTCATATTGCAGAGATTTACAAAGAATCACATTACCGGGAAATTTGTTATACATAGGAAGATATGCTTTCGACAGTTGCTATGCACTTCAATCTGTTGATATTCCTAAATATATAGGCTATATCGGAGAGTGTGCTTTTAGTGACTGTACCTCCCTGAAAAGTATAACGACTTCTTCTGAATCTGTGATTCATATAGGTGACGGTGCATTTGACGGTACTCCGTTTTCTGACAGTGTAAAATACAGTAACAGCGATAAGGGCTTATATTTAGGCAAAAATCTTGTTGGCTCAAGCTTAACCAGCCAAAACCTAACAATTAAAGAAGGAACACTTGGTATTGCTGATTATGCGTGCGTATATCGTGACAAGTTAGTTAATGTATATATTCCCGATAGTGTAACAGCGGTTGGTGAAGGAGCTTTTATGGATTGCCCAAGTATTACAAAAATCTCAGTTCCTGCATCAGTCAATAGTATAGGCTTTGGCGCCTTTGGTGTGACGAATGATTTTGGTACTTATTATAAATATAAAGACTTTGCAATAGTCGGTATTAAGGGTAGTGCAGCTGAGCATTACGCAAAATCATACGGTATGAATTTTATAGACGGCAGTACGGCAAAATCAGTAAGCCTGAACCGTTCGACACTTACTCTCGGTGTGGGTGAGGTATATACACTGATTAAGAGCGTTAATCCCACCGTAGCAGGAGGTGCTTGTAAATGGTCAAGCAGCAATACATCAGTAGCAACTGTAAACAGCAATGGAACAGTTACTGCTAAAAAATCCGGTACAGCAAAAATAACTGTTAAAACGGCAAACGGTCTTTCAAAATCCTGCACTGTCACTGTAAAAGCCGCACCGTCAAGCATTAAGGTAAGCACAAGCAGCCTGACTTTAGGTGTGGGCGAGGAGTTTATAATTTCAGAAAGCACAAATTCAGGCTCATACGCATGGAAGTTTAATTGGAGCAGTTCAGATACCAAGGTTGCAACTGTGACCAAAACAAGCGGAAACAAGGCAAAAATTGTTGCCAAAGGAACAGGTACTGCTGACATTACCGTAAAAACCTACAACGGTAAAACTGCTACCTGCAAGGTAACAGTAAAATCGGCTCCGACGAGTGTTACCCTGAGCAATTCAAGCATAATTCTAGGTAAGGGAGAAACATTCATAATTTCTCAGAATTCAAACAGCGGTTCTTATGCAAAAAATTTCACGTGGTCAAGCAGTAATTCAAACGTAGCCACAATTGAAAAGACAAGCGGCAACAAAGCAAAAATCACTGCTAAATCTAACGGCACTGCAACAATTACAATTAAAACCTATAACGGAAAAACTGCTACGTGTAAGGTAACTGTTAAAAATGCTCCGTCAAGCGTAAAGACAAATCCTGCAAGCGTAACACTCGGTGTCGGTGAAACCTATACAGTTTCCGAAAGCACCAACAGCGGCTCTTACGCCAATGCAGAAAATCTTAAGTGGAGCAGTACAAATACCTCTGTTGCAACGGTAACAAAGGGCAGTGGGAATAAGGCTCAGATAGTTGCTAAGGGTGTTGGTACGGCGTATGTAAAGATTACGCTTTATAACGGAAAAACCGCACAATGCAAGGTGACAGTAAAGCCTGCTCCGACAAGCGTTAAGCTGAATTCTTCTGAGCTAACACTAAAAACAGGTGATGAATTTGTTATTTCAGAGTCAACAAACAGCGGCTCATATGCAAATTCAGCAAACCTGAAATGGGAAAGCTCAGATTCAGATGTTGCAACAGTAACTAAGCTTGAAGCAAATAAAGCAAAAATCACAGCAAAGGGCACAGGCGTTGCAGAAATTAAACTTACAACCTATAACGGAAAAGTGTCATACTGTACAGTATATGTAAACACGACAAAAGTCGATATACTGAAAAATAACGTTCAAGTTAATTCATCACCTGTTATTATTGAAAATGAAACTAATATTATAGAAACAACAATACCTGAAACAAAAGAATAAAATAAGCCGCTGAAAATGATAAGCTTCATTTTCAGCGGCATTTTTTATATTATCTGAAGGAACAGCTGCATATTGACAGTGAAAAATATAATTTACCACTATCAATTCTATATTGCTGAATTGCGTGTCGAGGTACTCGACTATTTTTGAGTAACAGTATAAATCTTATATCCGTCAATTTCTGATACCTGATTATAGCTTACAGCTTTGCCTTCTTCTGCGTATTTTAAAGTGAAGTAACGCTCTTTTCTGAAGGTGATATTCTTGTCAATAACATAAATTTTATTATACGTCAGAACAGCTTCGTAAATATTTTCTGACATACTGCGTTTGCGTAATTCCTCATTGTTATGAAAATATCCGAATCCGTCTACATTTTCAAGAAATCCCTGACGGAATCCCCAAAGCGGGTGAATGTAGTTTTCGGTATATTTCATATACTCGTTAGCAGTATTAGGGTCGATAACATAATATCTGTCAGGGTGTCTGTCAATTTCCGCAAAAAGACTCTGAGGACTGTCACTTTCTTTAATCGGGTTTGCTGTGTATTGAAATACCATACTGTAGCAAAGGAAAAGACATATAACGCAAATTCCCGAAATAAAGATATAGCTGTTTTTCATTCTCAGAACAGGCGGATTTTTATGTGGTCTTGCTTGTTCAAAGTTAAATGAGTACATTAAGAAAACGTACATCATCAGCCATATTCCGTAAATCAGATAAGTTTCTCCCGAAAACAGATAACGCAGTAATGCGCTTGCAACAAGTCCTGTTGCAACATAAAGGAATGGGAAAAAAGCGAAACGTCGCTTATGAAAAACTATAAATATAACGGACAATGCTATAAACACAAGATAAATTATTGCGTAACAGTCAAAAGAAGCAAGGTGATATGAAATATCGGTAAAAATATTACCCGTCACAAAAAATACAGTCTTGCTGTTTTCTTTCTGCTGAATGTCCGAAATAAGCTTCAGTGTTGAAGTACTCAGCGAATTATCCTCGTCAACGTATCCGCTTTTCAGAAGTTCATATTCATTTTCTGTTGTAATTCCAACGCTTTTGAGTTCAGCTTTATGATCTGCATAATTCGGATAGGGCAGGGTAGATATTGAGTCTGTAACCAGCTCATATTCATAGTAGCTTGCAGCTTCCTCTGTAGCGTGATTAACGGAATAGGAGTATTGATTCAGTCCCGAAACAAGAAGTGTAACAAGTGCAAAAACAATCAAAAAAGGTCTGAAATACCAGAAGAATTTACGAAAAGCTATTTTATACTTTCTCTTAGAAATCATATCGCCTATAAAAAATGCAACGGCAAAAGCAAGTCCTATGTAAAAGTATTTATAATCAAAGAAAGAACCGAAAGCCACTTCTGCCGCACCAATCCAGCAGGGAAGATTATAGCGCTTGTTGTTAATCGAATTGAGCAAAAGCAGAAATCCTGCCGTAACAAGCAAAGCCGCTGTTTTACTGCTGTGAATGTCGGCATAGTGATTTAAGGCAAAGAGAATATTAATCAGAAAAGTAATAATAGCTGATTTTCTCTTGCTGTACTTGTCGGCAAAAACGAAAGTAATTGAAACAAATGCACTGAAAGACAACAGAATTTGTGCAAGCACAAAGCAGTTAAATCCGTCAAAAACATACTGAATTGAACCGATTAAAGTAGAAAGTATGTAATTTATCGAACTGCTGTAGTAAAAATGCTGATTACAAATATACAGAGAATGGTAAAAGTCCTTACTGCTGTCGTAGGAGAATGTTGTTACTTCAATACAGAACAGCATAATAATAACATTTATTATGACAGCAAAAAACAAATTACTTTTCAGTATATTCAGAATTTTTTCTTTCATAAATTACTTACTCCCGTGTGAAAATTGACTTCTGAAAATCATTACAGTCTTAAGGTCTCATACCTCTGCTTTTCTCCTCGTTGATCAAAAGCTGAAGATTCTTCTGCTCATAGTCGTTAAAGGTTACGTTATTGAGAAATTCATCAGAAGTATACTTAGGCGTATACCATGATTTTGAACTAAAGTAGCTTTTAAGCTCAGGGTCAGTGAAAATTCTGCCTCTTCTCGCATAAATTTCGTTTAAAGCAAGGTTAAGATTATTGTCACTTAGTGCAGATACATCAGATTTGCTTAAATATGCAGAAGAACTGTTTGCAAAAATGAAGCTGTTGTCAGTACCGCTTGACTGGCTTTGCTGAGCCATTGTAGCCTGAACTGGAGCTTCTGTCGGAGCAACTGTAGTTTCAGGTTCAATTAATCCTTCAGAAATATCAAGCGTTACTACAGTACCGCTTTTAGCAGTGGTATCTCCCGACGGTGTTTGTGCAATTACATATCCTTCCGGCCATTCTTCACTGTATCTGTATTCACCGATTTCAACCGTAAAACCTTCCTGCTCAAGCAGTTTCTTTGCATAGCTGTAGCCGTAACCGACAACAGGAGTAACGGTTTTGTCAACAGATACTGTAGTCGGAGCAACTGTAGTGGGAGGAACAGTTGTTGCAATTTCTGTTGTACTCTGCACAGTTGTTTCAATTTCAGTAGGAGCAGTTGTAGCTTTGTTGTCGCTATTTTTTCCGAGACCGCCTATAATGCAGTATGCGATAAATCCCAGAGCGGCGAGAGTTACTATAACGCAAATAGTAATTATTACGGCGTTTTTCTTGCTTTTTGGTGAATTAGATTTGTCATCGTCAGTAAATTCATCATTTTCAAAGACATTGAATTCTTTGTCATTTTCTACATCGTATTCCGAAGAAGTATCTTTTTCAGGCTTTTTCTTCTCTACCGGATCAGAGTCCTCAAAAAAATCGCCATAATCTTTTTCCTTTGCCTGCTCCTGAAAGCTTTTTGCCTTTCTCTGAACTTCGTAGGTCTCAAAAACTCTGTTGTCAATTTCAAAATCATCGGTTTCAGTACTGTTTGAATCAGACTTGATTTCCTTTAATATGTCATCAACGTTTTTGACATCTTCAGTTTTGGCTTCTTCAAAGCTTTGCTCTTCCTGAGTTTCCGATTCTTCAGTTTTATTGTCGTCAGCTTGCGAATCGTTATCCGAGCTGTCGTTTACTTCGGTAACTTCTTCAATCTGAATAAATTCGTTTTCATTTTCTGCCGGTGATTCTTCAAAAGTAGTTGTATTTTCAGCCTCGCCGCTTGTGTTTTCTTCAACTACCTCCGGTGTTTCATCGGGATTTTCGGAATCAGTTTTTTGATCCGCAATTGCTCCCATAACCGGAAGTACTTCTGCGGCAGATTTAGCGTTATCGTCAAATCCGTTATAATCATATTCTTCAAATACATTTTCATCAAAATCTGTTGCTTCGGGAACAATCAGAGAGTCATTCATAACTGCATCAGCAATTTCACCCTTAATAGAAGTCAATGCATTTTTTATATTTCCGGCATTTTTCCACCTGTTATCATTATTAGGCTGGCAGGCAATTACAATAACGCTTTTGAGCTTTTCACTGCCGTTTTTCGGAGCTGTAACAGCTTTGCCGTCAAAACGAATTTTTATTGCATCGTCACGGCTGATTTCATTGCTTTCAAACGGAATAGTACCACCGTTGCTCATTGAGTACATAATCAGGCCGAGAGAATATATGTCGGTTGTAAAGTCGGCGTTTTCTTTTTTGAATATTTCCGGGGCAATAAATGACATATCCTCAATTTTGCTCTCAAAGTCAGAAAATCCGCCGAGCTTGTACTTGCCGTCAAAAGTAACATAAATATTATCGGGATTGATATTACCGTGAAAAATGTTTCTTGATTCGAGTTTTTCAAGAATGGCACTCATCTGAATACCAAAGTCAATAACTTCACTCTCACTGAAGTCTTTAGACTTCATAACTTCCGATAAACTTTTTAAATCTTCGGTAATTATGAAAAACTCAATTTTCTTTTTAGCAGGGCTGTTATTTACAAAAATATCAAGATAATTAAAACAATAGCCCGTCTGGGAAACAGTTTTCAAAAAGGACGCTTCATCATTAATAAAATCAGTGTTCTCAATATTATAGTCATCATTTTTAATAACTACGTAACGAAGCAGAGCAGAAATAACTGTTCCGTCAAAATCTTTTTTGCTTACTTTATAAATCTCGTTGCCGTTATCGTCAGGCAGACGAGAGATGATTTTCCATGATTTAAGACTGTCGGGTAATTTAATATGTGCAGGCATTATAAACATCTCCTTTTGTATTTTACGTATTCTTTCTTGCTTTTAATATACTATCTATCCCATTATATCATAATCTTAATTGTATTTCCATATTTTTAAAAATTTTGTTTGAATATTTAGCCCTACATTTTATGGAAAATATAAAAGTAAAAAGAAAACAAAAAGGGCGGAGAAATCCGCCCAAGTAATAACTTCTATTTTATATGTATTCTTTCTTTTCTTTTTAGTCCCACAATTCCGCCGATTCCTCCTGCAACAAGCAGTGCTGCAAATTTTATCAGTGTGAGCACTGTAACAGGATCATCACTTTTTGTAAGTCCTGTTATCATAATCAGAACGAAAATTGCAAAGCCTGTTATCAAGCCCACTACAAGACCTGCCGATTTTGTGATTCTGCTTGTAATAAAGCCGCCCGAAAAAGCGCCGATTGAGAGCAGAGCAATAGTTATATAGTTTGTAAGCTCTGTAGGCAATAATCCGCTTGTCATTACAATTGCAGACAAAATACAAATAAGTATTACAGTTACAAGCAGTCCGCAGACAGTTCCGAAAAGCACAGCCTTAACAAGTAATTTTTTGTCGGACAAAAAAACACCCCCGAAAATAATCTGTTAAATTATATTCGGGGAAGTGAGTATAAATTCAAAAATTATTCTTTTGTATCAGTTTTCGGCTCTACATCATTTGATTTTTTCTTGCCGAAAAAGCTTTTCTTTTCAGGCTTCTGATCAGCAGGAGTTTCCTTAACAGTGTCAACAGTAGAGATACACCATTTTTTAAACTTCATTTTTACTCTGTCGGAGCCTGTTTCAATAATAATAGCGTCCTCGTCGTCTTTAATTGCAACAACTCTGCCCATAATACCGCCGATTGTAGTGATTTCATCGCCGATTTCAAGAGAATTTCTCATCTGGGCTTCTTCTTTTTTTCTTTTTGAATTAGGTCTGATTAAGAAGAAATAGAGGGCAGCAAAAATAGCAGCATAAATTACAATCATTAAAATCATACTCATACTGTTGTTGCCTGTTGATTCCGCAGCAAGGTTGGGTAAAAAGTTTGTCATATTCTTCATTCCTTTCATACAATATATTGATTATATCAGTTTTGAATACCGGTTGCAAGTTTTTTCAAGAAATTTTCACATTAAATTCTGATTCCGAGGATATTTTTATATTTTTCGTAAAATTGTGTATATGTGCCGTTGTCAAGTTCTTCTCTTATAACTTCCATTAAATTATTGTAAAAATACAGATTGTGGAGTACCGCAAGGCGCATACCAAGCATTTCACCGCTTTTAAGAAGATGTCTGATGTAAGCTCTTGAAAAGTTTTGACATACAGGGCAGTCACAGCTTTCATCAATCGGACTTTCATCGGTTTCGTACTTTGCATTGTTAAGGTTTCTGACGCCCTGCCAGGTGAAAAGCTGACCGTGTCTTGCGTTTCTGCTGGGCATAACGCAGTCGAATAAATCAATTCCTCTTGCTACGCTTTCAAGAATATTTACGGGAGTACCTACACCCATAAGGTAACGGATTTTATCTGAGGGAGCATAAGGCTCAACGGTTTCAATAATTTCATACATTGTTTCAGCAGGCTCACCTACGGCAAGTCCTCCGATAGCGTAGCCGTCAAGATTAAGCTCTGCAATTTCTTTCATATGCTCAACTCGTAAATCCTTGAAAATTCCGCCCTGATTAATAGCAAAAAGCATTTGCTGTTTGTTAATCGTATCATCAAGACTGTTCAGTCTGTCCATTTCGGCAATACATCTTTTAAGCCACCTTGTAGTACGGGCAACGCTGTCTTTTGTGTAATCGTAAGGAGAAGGGTTTTCAACACATTCATCAAATGCCATAGCAATTGTTGAGCCGAGATTTGACTGAATTCTCATACTCTCCTCAGGACCCATAAAAATCTTTCTGCCGTCAATATGTGAGTTAAAATAAACGCCTTCTTCTTTAATATTGCGCAGCTTTGCAAGCGAGAAAACCTGAAAACCGCCGCTGTCGGTAAGAATAGGACCGTCCCAGCGTGTGAATTTGTGAAGTCCTCCGAGCTGCTTAACCTTTTCATCCCCTGGTCGTAAATGCAGATGATAGGTGTTGCAAAGCTGAACCTGACATTTATTATTTTTCAAGTCAAGTGCCGAAACAGCACCCTTTATTGCTCCGCAGGTTGCAACGTTCATAAACGCAGGAGTCTGAATTGTGCCATGGGGTGTAACGAACTCACCTCTGCGTGCATTTCCTTCTTTTTTTATAAGCTTAAACATATATCCTCCTATGAAATGAACATTGCGTCGCCGAACGAGAAGAATCTGTACTTTTTTTCAACAGCAACCTTATATGCGTTCATAATGTTGTCATAGCCCGCAAAGGCTGAAACAAGCATAATCAGTGTGCTCTCGGGCAGGTGAAAGTTAGTGATAAGTCCGTCAAGCACCTTGAAATCATATCCCGGATAGATAAAAATATCTGTAAATCCGTCGCAGGGCTTGATTTCACCGTAAAAGTTCGCCACACTTTCGAGTGTACGGCAGGAAGTAGTCCCGACTGCAATTACTCTATTTCCGTTTTTCTTTGTTTCATTAATAAGCTTTGCAGTTTCTTCGGGAATTTCGTAATGTTCACTGTGCATTTTGTGCTTTGTAACGTCATCAACCTTAACCGGTCTGAAAGTTCCCAGACCGACGTGAAGCGTTACATAAGCAATATTGACTCCCTTAGCTTTGATTTTCTCCATAAGTTCGTTTGTGAAATGTAAGCCGGCCGTCGGAGCAGCAGCAGAGCCTAATTCGTGACTGTAGACAGTCTGATACCTTTCCTTATCCTTAAGTTCCTCTGTAATATAGGGTGGAAGAGGCATCTGGCCGATTCTGTCAAGTGCGGCAAAAAAGTTATCCTCACACTCAAAGTCAACAATTCTGTTTCCATCGTCCTTAACCTCTGCGACAGTTGCCGTCATTATTCTGTTGCCAAAGCTGAATTTTGCTCCTTCACGTGCTTTTTTACCGGGCTTGCAGAGTGTTTCCCACTTGTTGCCGCTTACTTGCTTTAAAAGCAAAAACTCAACTCTTGCACCTGTTTCATCTTTTATACCGTAAATTCTTGCAGGCAGAACACGTGAATCGTTGCAAACAAGCAAATCACCGGGATTAAGATACTCAATTATGTCATAAAAATGCCTATGCTCTATGCTTCCGCTTTCTCTTCCGAGAACAAGAAGTCTTGAACTGTCCCTCGGTTCAAGCGGAGTCTGGGCAATAAGTTCCTTTGGTAAGTCGTAGTAAAAGTCACTTGTTTTCATTATATCCTCACTTCATACAATAAAATTTATTTTATTCATAGCAGTAAAATAATTGACAATGACTGCGTAAAATGGTATATTATAATTTAATAATGGGTAGTGTGGCTGTTCGTTTAATGCGGTGTTTTTAACACACTGTTTCTATAATATAATATTTAATCGAATAAGGCAACTGCTTTTTTAAAATTTGTTTAATTCGGAGGAATTATTGTGAAAAAGTACAAAGTAGGTATTATCGGAGCTACGGGTATGGTAGGTCAGCGTTTTGCACTGCTGCTCGAAAATCACCCTTGGTTTGAGGTTACTGCACTTGCAGCAAGCGCCAGAAGCGCAGGCAAAACATATGGCGAAACTGTTGAGGGCAGATGGCATATGACTGCCGAGCTTCCCGAAAAATATAAAGATATGGTAATTCTCAACGCAGAAAATGTTGAAGAGGTAGCTTCAAAGGTTGACTTCTGTTTCTGCGCAGTTAATATGAAAAAAGACGAAATCAGAGCACTTGAGGAAAAATATGCAAAAGCTGAGTGCCCGATTGTTTCAAATAACTCTGCACACCGTTTCACAGAGGACGTACCTATGGTAATTCCCGAAATAAACGCAGACCATATTAAAATCATTGAAGCACAGAGAAAACGCCTCGGAACAAAAAGAGGATTTGTTGCAGTTAAGTCAAACTGCTCACTCCAGAGCTACGTTCCTGCAATCAATCCCTTAAAGGAGCTTGGCGTTAACAAGGTGCTCGCATGCACATATCAGGCAATTTCGGGTGCTGGTAAAACATTCAAAACATGGCCTGAAATGATAGATAACGTAATCCCGTACATCGGCGGAGAGGAAGAAAAATCCGAAAGAGAGCCGCTCAAAATCTGGGGACATATCGAGGGTGACAAAATTGTCAACACAGACGATATTGCAATTACATCACAGTGTATCCGTGTACCAGTTTCCGACGGTCACACAGCCGCTGTATTTATGTCCTTTAAAGACGGCGTAAAGAAACCATCGGTTGACGAGATTATCAATATCTGGGAAAATTATAAGGGCAGAGCACAGGAACTTGAGCTTCCCAGTGCTCCCAAGCAGTTTTTACATTACTTCACTGAGCCTGACCGTCCTCAGATTAAGTCAGAGAGAAACCTCGAAAACGGTATGGCTGTTTCTGTGGGCAGACTCAGAGAAGATACACAGTACGATTATAAATTTGTATGTATGTCACACAACACATTAAGAGGTGCAGCAGGCGGTGCGGTTCTTCTTGCCGAGCTTCTCTGTGCTGAAGGCTACATGGATTAATTACGGAGGTAACTATGGCTAACCACATTTTCACCGGTTCAGGCGTTGCTATTATTACGCCTATGAAGTCTGACGGAAGTGTAAACTACGATGTGCTCGAACAGCTTCTTGAGTTTCATGTTGAAAACGGTACTGACGCTATCATTGCTTGCGGTACAACGGGTGAAGCAGCTACTCTTTCTGAAAAGGAGCACTGCGAAGTGCTTTCGTTTGTAGCTGAAAAGATTAACGGAAGAATTCCTGTTATTGCAGGTACAGGCAGCAACGACACATCAACAGCAGTTATGCTTTCAAAGTCAGCAGAAAAGACAGGAGCAGACGCACTTCTTTGCGTAACTCCATACTATAACAAGACATCACAGGCAGGTCTTGTAAAACATTTTAACGTAATTGCAGATTCTGTAGATTTGCCGATTATTCTTTATAATGTTCCGTCAAGAACAGGCTGCAACATTCAGCCTAAGACATATCAGGAGCTTTGCAAGCACGAGAGAATTGTTGCTGCAAAGGAAGCAAGCGGTAACATTTCACAGGTTGCATTAATCCGTTCACTCTGCGGAGATAAGCTTGACATCTATTCGGGTAACGATGACCAGACAGTTCCGTTTATGTCACTCGGAGCACTCGGTGTAATTTCCGTTTTTGCAAACATCTGTCCTTCTGAGATGCACAGAATCTGTCAGCTTTGCCTTGAAAATAACTTTGCTGAGGCTCAGAAGCTTCATTTCCATTACCTTGAGCTTATGAACGCATTGTTCAGCGACGTTAACCCCATTCCGATTAAGACAGCTATGAATCTTTTCGGATATGACGCAGGCGAGTGCAGACTGCCGCTCGTTCCTATGAGTGTTGCGGGTTATCACGACCTTAAGGATTGTCTTGCAAAGTATGATTTACTCGGTAAGTACGCAAAATAACTATAATTAATTTTGATTTTGTGATACCGCACACGCTCTGTGCGGTATTGCTTTACTTAAAGGGGAAGTAAAAATGGTTAATATTGGAATTGTCGGATGTAACGGCAAAATGGGGCATTTTGTAGCAGATGCAGTATCGCAGAATCCCGAAACAAATGCACTTTTCGGAGTTGACGCTTTCGGAGAGAGCACATATGATTTTACAGTTTTCAAGACTTTCAGCGAGATTAACGAAAAGCCCGATGCAATTATCGATTTTTCAAATCCTGCTGTTCTTGACGATATGCTTGAATACGCTCTTGAAAATTCTGTACCGTGCGTAATTTGCACCACAGGTTATTCAACGGAACAGGTTGAGAAAATCAAGTCGGCTGCTGACAAAATCGCAGTATTTTATTCCGGAAATATGTCGCTTGGCATAAATCTTCTTATTGAGCTTACAAAAGAAGCCGCAAAGGTGCTTGGAAACAGCTTTGATATTGAAATTGTTGAAAAGCATCATAATCTTAAGGTGGACGCTCCGAGCGGCACAGCACTTATGATTGCCGACGGAATCTCAGATGTTCTTGATGAAGAACCGCAGTATGTTTATGACAGACATTCCTATAGGAAAAAGCGTTCTAAAAATGAAATCGGTATTCATTCTGTAAGAGGCGGCACTATCGTAGGAGAACACGAGGTTATTTTTGCCGGTCACGATGAAGTTATTACGGTTTCACATCAGGCACAGTCAAAAGAAGTTTTTGCTGTCGGTGCAGTAAACGCTGCTGCATTTCTCGCTTTTCAAAAGCCGGGAATGTATAATATGGGAAATCTCTTAAGCGATAAAATGAATTGATTTTTGCGGCACGTTTTCGTGCCGCTTATTTTGTACCATTCTTATGTTATTTTTCATAGTATGTAATAAAAGCATAATTTCTTATGCATATAATAAAGGTGAAAATAATGGAAAATAACTTAATAATGTTTAATTCGGTAACGCTTGCAATGAGAGCAAGAGAAATTTTAGGAAAAAATAATGTATTCAGCAGGCTTATAAGAACTCCTATGAATCTTAAAAACAGATCCTGCGGATACAGTCTTTTTGTCAAAAGTGATTTTGCAAAAGCTTTAGAAATTCTTTCAAGGAACGGTATAGCCTATATAGGAACGGCCGCCGTTGATGCAGAATGATTTATTTTGATAACGGAGCAACAACCTTTCCGAAACCTCGTGCCGTAGTCAACGCTGTTGACAGAACAATGCGGTATTACGGAGCTAATCCCGGCAGAAGCGGTCATAATATGTCGCTCAAAGCGTCTGAAATTATGTACGATTGCCGCAAAAATGCCGCAAAGCTTTTTAATGCTGACTCACCCGAAAAAATAATATTTTCTTATAATTGTACAGCCGCTTTGAATTACGTGATAAAGGGTATATTAAAAGAGGGTGACCACGCTGTCATTTCTTCACTCGAGCATAACGCCGTTTTGCGTCCTCTTGAAAATCTGAAGGAAAGCGGTGTAGAGTACTCAATAGCCGATTATTCACCCGACGATGAAGAAACCATAAATAATTTCAGAAATGCAATAAAGCCAAATACAAGGCTTGTAATCTGTACTCACGCATCAAATGTTTTCGGGGTAAGACTTCCTGTTGAAAGAATAGCGGCTTTGTGCAGAATACACGGTGTTTTGTTTTGCGTTGACGCTGCTCAGACAGCCGGAGTAGTGCCTATTTCGCTCAAAGACAGTTGCATTGATTATCTCTGCACAGCAGGGCATAAAGGACTTTACGGCCCTATGGGAACGGGTATACTTGCAATTAATTCAGAAACATTGCCTGAAAGTCTGATTCAGGGAGGTACAGGCAGTTTTTCTTCTGACAGAAAACAGCCTGCAATACTGCCAGACAGATATGAAAGCGGAACTCCGAATCTTCCCGGAATTGCAGGGCTTAACGAAGGAAT
>JBJFHX010000066.1:0-4231 GCA_051893995.1 Ruminococcus sp. | reverse complement strand
AGAACGTTACAAGGCATTTTCTCTGCACTTCGTTTTCAATGCTGAGATTGATAATTTCCTGAAAAGCAATCTTTTCATTCAGGTGCAGAATATGAGTTGAGAATTTTATGCTTGTCTTGCCGTTCGGGAGCGTTGAGCGTTGCAAATAGCCTGTGTTGTCACGCTCAGCGTCGCTTTCAAGCCTTTGGTCGGGCGTTGAGGAATATTCGGTAAAATAGCCGTTCGGCATTATTTTATTGCCGAATTTCAGCAGATAGCCTTTATAGTTGTTCGCCATCAATGCACCTCGTTTCTAAAAAAAGGTATAAAAATAGCGCACACTCCGCAGAATGTACGCTTGTAAATATTTTTTTGTAAAACTATAGCCACCCCGTTTGGAGTGGCTTTATTATTGTATTATGAGTTAAATAAAATCAATGTACTTAGCGTTTACAATAATTATTGATTTATTAGAATAATAAGTTGACTTTACATCAGATATAGTACCGTACACTTCAACTTTGTCATTTCTTTCAAAATACTCTGCGGCACAATGTACATCAATCATATTTCCGTTGTCATCTGTTAAAACAAACCAACTGCCATCTTCTTTGCAAAGAGAAGTTACTTTTCCAGTAAACTTGCAATATAATCCGTAGTACCTATCAGGAGCAAAAAGAACATCATTATAATCATACTCATCACAAAAAAGCTTATAATTTTCTTCTTTTTCTTCTGCTGATAAAGTCGATGATTGTTCTGTATTTGTCTCAATTGTTGTCGGTTCAGCAGTAGTTTCGACAACCGTTGTTTCGGCTACAGTCGTTTCTTGAGTTTCAGTGCCGCCGCTACAAGCCGTTGTTCCAAGCATAAATGTAGCAACTAAAGCGATTAAAACAATTTTCTTTTTCATAAAAATCTCCCCTATTGTTACATAAAATAACTTTATAATTATAATACAACAATAATTATTAAAAATCAACAATATATAACAATTTAGGAAGAATTATTTATGCAAAAGCTGACTTGCCGCCGTGACGTTTCTTGTGAAGCTCATTTTGCCTGACCATTTCATCGAAGATTTCAGAGCCGTTGATTTTTGCGATAAATTCGTAATGATTGCCGCCGTTGTTGCGGAATATTACAAACATCTCGTAAATCCGTTTGAGGTAGTCAAGCATTTGCTTTAAGATTACAACGTCCTCACCGCTTGAGGTATTAATCATTGACTGCAACTTTGACAGCGGAGAAATAACCTCGGGGTCGCCTGTGTTCGCTCCTGCGTTATCACCTACAACAGCAAGCGTGGGAGCTTTAACGATTGCGCCTTTTGCAAAGCGAGGTAGTGTAATCTTGTCAAGCTGTCCGACGTGCCATTCCTGCCCGAAAATCTGACCGATATTATTAATCGCCCAATCAGCTCCGCTTGCAATAGTGTTAATTCCGCCGACGAAGCCGTTGATAAAGTTTTCAAGCATAGACATTAAATTGTTAAGAGGATTTTTAAGGACTTGCCAAATTCCGTTGAACACATTAGAAAATACAGATGTCAGCGGATTAAGAGCCTCTCTTGCTTTTTCTATAAGTGATTTAATAGGTGCAGTAACTTTGCTTACAATTGCAGAAAAACCGTTAATTAAACCTTGAACTGTCCACACACCTCTTTGATACATCGCTTTTGACGGAGAGTGGATTTGCATAGTACGGTCATATTCAGATAAAACAGTAGTCGCAAGTCCGTTACTGTTTTCAATAAGTGCGTCCTTATATTCCTGAGTGCCCTCGACAAGACCGATAACAGTATTTTTGCCTGTATCTTTTGCGGCTTTTTCAAGATTAGATAAAGATTTCCATTGTGATTCCTGCACATCTTCAAGATTTATCATTCCTGCATTATAAGCCATCATAACAGCGGCGGCGTCGGAATAGTCACCATTAAGGACTTTCTGAACATCTGATAAGTCATCACCAGTCATTATCAGTTTGTTCATTTCAGCTGTTGATTCATTAAGTTTATCTGCTAATTCATCAAGTGATTTGTTTTCAGAGCTTATACTTTCAAAGAGTTCAATTCCCTCTTTCCAAAGGGCGTCGTTTCTGTCACCACCACCGTAGTAGTAATTTTCAAGCCTTTTTTGCGATATACCTTTTTTATCGAGCCATTCTTTTAGCTTTTTTTCCTGTTCTTCAACAGTTTTCTTTTGTTCATTGTATTGAGCAATAATTTCACTGCGCTCTTTAGTCGCAGAAATACGCTCTTTGCTGTTTTCAACTGATAATTCACTTAGTGCGCTTGAATTTGCAAGTCTTTGATATTCATCAATTGTCTGATTAATTGCACTCTGCACTTCTTCAAGGTCGCCTTTTAACTCAACCTTTCCATCATCGCTTATTTTTACATATTCTTTCCAAGTATCGTCAAAGCCTGTAACATTTTCGCTGAAATAAGTAACAATAGTCTGCAACTGTGATTGTTCTTCAGGTGTCAATTCGGCTTTACTCAATAATTCTTCGAGTTTCTTTTGATATTCGTCAATCAGAGTATTGTCAGCATACATACTGTCAAGAGTATCAAGCGTACTTTCAAGAATATCAGTAATGCCCTGCGTTGTTTCTTCAAGCTGACTTTTGATTGTGTCAATTTCAGCGGCAAACTTGCCAGCCTCGGAGTTACTCCATTCAAGCTCGTTATAAGTCATAACAGCAGTAACAAGACCGCCGATAGCACCTGCAATTGCCAAAATCGGATGAGCTGATATTGTGGTTATAAAGACTTTGACTGCGTCTTTAACCTTGTTAATTCCTGCCGCAATAGCCGAGCCTGCTTTAAACACAACAACCGCAGAGCCTACAGCCGCAATGCCACCTGCAATTGCATAAAGTGTCTTGTCGCTGATTTTCTTGATGATTTCAGAAATTCCTTTTAGTGCGTCTGCCAACATTTCGACAAGTTTTGGTACAGCTTTTTCAATGGTCCATTTTGCAAGAGGTAATAAAACCTTTTCATAAGCTGTTTTCAACTTATCTCCGCAAGCCTTGAGCAATTCTCGAAACGCTTCGCCGAGGTCGGAAACTGCCGTTACAATCGGCGACAAATCAAGACTTTCAAGCCATTCAAGGCGAATTTGTGACATTTCGTTAAGGAATCCTGTTATATCCTCGACAATTCCGAGAATGGTATTCCAAATCTTTTCACCAGCTCCGCCCTTTTCCCAAGCAAGTTTGATTTTATCACGCAAAGTCGATACGTAATCATTGCAATTTTTGATGATATTCAAAATATTGTTCCAGATACGCTCGCCTGTGCCGTTATTCCAGACTTTACCGAAACCCTCCGCAATAACATCTATAAGTCCTATAAGACTATTTGCCCTGTCGATAACTGACTGTACAACGCTGTCGCCCAGTCCTGCATTATCCCAAGCCTTTTTAAATGCGTCGGCTATGTAACCTACATTGTCAAAGCAGTGCTTCAAAAGGTCCTTAATCTTATTAAGCAGTTTTTCACCGCTACCGTTGTTCCAGACCTTCTGCCACGAATCACCTATTGACTGTACAACGCCTTTAACACTGTTAAAGGCTTTTTTAATACTGTCAATGACTTTCTGCCCTTTGTTTGTCCACGAAGAAACAAGCTTATCTACTGATTTCGCCATCGCCGATGTCAAGCTGTTACTGCCTGACTGATTCTGCGTGGACGTTGTCGGAGTTGTCGAGTTTGTTTCGGTTTTGGTCTCCTGACTTAAGATGTTCAGCTTATCAAATCCTGCAACGCTCTTTTTTGCTTTTTCTGCGCTGTCTGCAACGCTGTCAAGTGCAGAAGAGGTATCGCTCGCTTCATCTGTCAGACTCTCAATATCTCCCGAAGTGTTAGCCAAAGAAGATACTGAATTGTTTGCGTTTCCAAACATTTTTGCAGTAAACTCTTCAAACTTCGACGACAAAACAGATAAACTCTGAATAGCGGCATTTATGTATTGTAATAGCGGCATAAAAACATTGTTTAATGCTCTGCCGAATGTCTCTTTCATATCGCCAAAACTGTTTTTTAATTGCTGTACTCTTCCTGCAGGCGTGCTTGCAATAGCCTTGTTCATCTCGCCGACATTGTCGGTGATTACCTGTGCAAGCATTGCGGCTCGTTCCTGCTCGTTTCCGTACTTCAACACTTGTTCCTGTGCTTCATCAAACGTAATACCCACACGAGTTAAAGCCGAGGTCTGCCCCTGCATAACCTTACCCATAAGGTTGC
>JBJFHX010000065.1:0-17320 GCA_051893995.1 Ruminococcus sp. | reverse complement strand
AAAAAGAGGTAAAAAAATGGATAATGAACGCAATGAACAATTGAATAATGCAAAAATTATTGACGTAGATTTGCAGAATGAAATGCGCAAGAGCTTTCTTGATTACTCAATGAGCGTAATCGTTGCCCGTGCGCTCCCCGACGTTCGTGACGGACTCAAGCCTGTTCACAGACGTATTCTCTACACAATGTATGAAAGAGGTCTTGAGCCGTCCAAGCCCTACCATAAGTGCGCCGATACGGTTGGTTCTGTGCTCGGTGCGTATCACCCTCACGGTGACGCTTCCGTTTACGACGCTATGGTTCGACTTGCTCAGGACTTTTCAATGAGATATATGCTCGTTGACGGCCACGGTAACTTCGGCTCTGTCGACGGCGACCCGCCTGCTGCTTACCGTTACACAGAGGCGAGAATGAGCAAAATCTCTATGGATATGCTCACAGATATCGACAAGGACACAGTTGATTTTGTTCCGAACTACGACGACCGTCTTAAAGAGCCTGTTGTTCTCCCCAGCCGTTTTCCGAATCTTCTCGTAAACGGCTCAAGCGGTATTGCCGTTGGTATGGCTACCAACATTCCGCCGCACAACCTCGGTGAAACAATTGACGCAGTCTGTATGCTTATCGACAATCCCGACGCAGAGGTTGCCGACTTAATGGAGTGTATTCCCGGCCCCGACTTCCCGACAGGCGGCATTATTATGGGCAGAAGCGGAATCCGTGCCGCTTATGCAACAGGTAAGGGCAGGATTACCGTTCGTGCAAAAACGGAAATTGTCGAGGGCAAGAATGGCAGATTCAAGATTGTCGTTACCGAGCTTCCCTATCAGGTCAACAAGGCAAGGCTTATTGAGCATATTGCCGACCTTGTTAAGGATAAAAAAATGGAGGGTATTTCAAACATTGAGGACCACTCCGACCGTCAGGGTATGCACATTGAAATCGACATCAAGCGTGACGCTTCACCTCAGATTGTACTCAATCAGCTTTTCTCATATACACAGCTTCAGGTGACCTTCGGCGCAATTATGCTTGCAATTGTTGACGGCGAGCCTAAAATTCTTACGCTTAAGGAAATGCTTAAGTGTTACATAGATTTTCAGGAGGACGTAATCCGCCGCCGTACAGAGTTTGACTTGAAAAAGGCACAGGACAGAGCACATATCCTCGAGGGCTTGAAAATTGCGCTTGACTTTATCGACGAGGTAATTTCAATCATCAGACACAGCAAGGATTTGCCGACTGCAAGAACCTCTCTTATGGAGCGTTTCGGTCTTGATGAGGTTCAGGCGCAGGCTATCGTTCAGATGCGACTCGGACAGCTCACAAATATGGAGCGTGCCAAGATTGAGGATGAAATTGCCGCACTGCACGCAAAAATCAAGGAATTTATGGAAATCCTTGAAAGCGAAACAAGGAAGCTTGAAATTGTCAAGGAAGAGCTCCTTGCAATTAGAAATAAATACGCCGACCCCAGACGTACCGAAATCTGTTCAGTCAGCGGCGAGGTTGACATTGAGGACCTTATTCCGCAGGAGGAGTGTGTTTTAACACTCACACAGTTCGGCTACGTAAAGCGACTTTCGGTTGATACCTACAAGATTCAGCGCAGGGGAGGCAGAGGCGTTTCGGGTATGTCACGCCGTGAAGAGGACGTTGCAACTGAAATGTTCATCATCAATTCTCATGACTACGTGCTGTTCTTTACTGACAAGGGCAGAGTTTACAGATTAAAATGCTACGAGGTTCCCGAAGGCTCAAGGCAGTCAAAGGGCATTAATATTGCAAATCTTCTGCCGATTTCTCCCGATGAAAAGGTAACCTCTATGATTAGAGTACCCGAGTTTGACGAGAATAAGTACCTGATTATGGTAACAAGACAGGGTATTATCAAGCGTATTGCTCTCAATGCGTACAACACTGCACGTAAAGGCGGACTTATTGCGCTCGAACTCAACGATGGTGACGAGCTTGCGTGGGTAAGAATGACCGACGGAAATCAGCAGGTTATCGTTGCAACAAAGAAGGGCGTTGCAATCCGCTTTAATGAAACCGACGTCCGTGAAATGGGCAGACAGGCAAGAGGCGTTAAGGCACTTAAGCTCAAAGAGGGCGACTGCGTTGTCGGAATGAGCGTTGTGCGTGAGGGCGGACTTGTGCTGACCGTTTCCGAAACAGGCTACGGCAGACTTTCAAGCCCCGACGATTACCGTGTTCAGAGCCGAGGCGGCAAAGGACTTACAAACTACCACGTTGAAAAGTACGGCGACGTTGCCGCAATCAAGGTTGTCGACCTCAAGGATGATATTATCATCATCTCGCAGGAGGGCATAATCATCAGAATTGCCGCAGAGTCAATCAGAGTATGCTCACGTCCATCAAAGGGCGTTACCGTTATGAAGGTGAACGACGGCGACAGAGTAGTTACAATCGCACGTGCACCGCACGAATCGGAGGAAGAAAATTCCGAAAATCCGAATGAAACGGAAGAAACTGCACAGGATAATTCTGTTGAGCAGGAAACAACAGACAAAGAATAAATAAAAAGAGGGCGGATTTTATCCGCCCTAATCGTTATAGCAAATAAACAATTAATATGAAAAAAATAATTATATCTTTACTTATAATATCAGCCGTGCTTTTGTGCGGCTGTAATGAAAGCAACAATTCAATAAATGTTGAACAGCCCGAAAAAATCGCAACGGGCGACCAGATATTTTCAGCCAAAAACGAAAACGCTGTCGAAGAAAGCGACAACGTAAACGGTATGCGCTTTACGCTGACTCTCGCAGAATTTACCGAAAAGTACAACGAAATTGCGAGAAGAACAGACGGAATTCTTGCAATCAACAAGGAAAAGTGGAAGATAAACGGAGAGGCAAAAACCGATACAAACGGTGTTGAAATCCGCTACTATTACTATGACGAAACCGACACCAACTTTACCGCAACGGTTGAGGTGCAGACGGGTAAAATTATGAACATCGGATGCGGAACTACAATGTCAAACTTCGTTGCGCAGGACGAAAATTCAAGCAACAGCGACAAAATTCTCAAAAAGTCTGCAATTATGGCGGCGGCAGTCTGCCAGTTCCCGACCGACAGTCTTGATGTTTTGCAGGACATTTTCTACCGCACTACGTTTGATTCAAGCAATTCGTTCTGGTATCAGGGCTTTATTTTTACGCTGAGCACGCAGGAAAACAAGTCTGACAGCGAAAAAAGCGTAATGCTTTTGCGAGTTTTCCCTGTCAAGGACGAGCTTAAGGATGAGTGGAATGTTATAGACTACGAGGTCTACGCCGCTTCTGCTCCCGCCGCCACCGAATAAGCTAATTTAATGCGTAATTCGGAATTGTTAAGACAATAAGTAACGTTTCCTGTACTGTCGTAGGGACACTCACTCCGTGTCCGCAGTGGAAAGCAAACTTTACCAATTTAACCGTAGTTATAGAGGAAAACAAACCTTTCCGTAAGTGACGGCTTCCCAGACGTCCCTATGTATAAATTGTGAAACAATTTATACATTATGGCGAACACAGTTCGCCGCTACACAATTTAAATGTAGGGAACGGTCTTGACCGTTCCGATTACCCATAAGTAAGCTGTAGTTCTGCGGAACAGTCAAGACTGTTCCCTACACTGAAAAACAAAACGTTACAGATATATCAAAATTAATTCAATAAACAAACCTTTCTGTAGGTTACGGTTTACCAGACGTCCCATTCACAAAAATTGCATTGCAATTTATGTGTGGACACGGCACGCCGTGTCCCTACGAAAATGCAGATTAGACTTTAAGGTAATATAATTTAAAAAATAAGGATGTGATTTTTATGATAACTCTGACCGAAACAGATATAATTCAGCTTTTACGAAAGAACAATTTAAACGCAGACACATTGCAGGAAAATGTCGTTCTGACGCTTATGAAAAAGAAGCTCAAGGTCGCAACCGCCGAAAGCTGTACAGGCGGACTTGTAAGCGAGCGTATAACACGAGTGAGCGGCTCAAGTGAGGTTTTCGATTGCGGAATCTGCTCCTACTCAAACGAAATCAAGCACAAAGTTCTTGGCGTAAGCGAGGAAACGCTCAGCGTGCTCGGTGCAGTTTCTGCCGAAACCGCAATCCAGATGGCTGAGGGCGTAAAAAAGCTGTCGGGTGCCGACATCGGAATCAGCACAACGGGAATCGCAGGGCCTACGGGCGGAACTCCCGAAAAACCCGTCGGTCTTGTTTACTGCGGAGTGTGTACAAAAAACAAAACTTATGCATTAAAGCTCGATTTCAGCCTTGCATCAAACAGGGCTGACGCTCGCAATTATATCAGAAAACTGACGTCTGATGCGGCTTTATTCACAATTTTAAACATTATTTACGAGCAAATGTAAAACAAAGTAATAATAAAGTAAGAATTCTAAAAAAAACTTGTAAAAAAAACTATTATGTGCTAATATTATATTGATACTGTGAAGTTGTGGGGCGTATTGCGCCCGAACTTTGCAGAGTTTAAAATTTAATATCCGTCAGAATGGAGTTGATTTTTATGGCTAGAAGCGCAGGTATTCTTCTCTCGATTACTTCGCTTCCGTCCCCCTACGGAATCGGCACCATCGGCAAAGAGGCTCGCAAATTCGCTGACTTCCTCAAAAAGGCAGGTCAGACGGTCTGGCAGATTCTCCCCGTTGGTCCGACAAGCTACGGCGATTCACCGTACCAGTCTTTTTCAACCTACGCAGGCAATCCCTATCTGATTGACCTCGACACTCTCTGCGACGAGGGCCTTGTTACCAAGGAACAGATTGAAAGCTTTGATTGGGGCAGTAACAGTGCCGAAGTTGATTACGAAAAAATTTACAACAGCAGATTCGAAGTTTTGAAGATTGCTTACAACAACTTTAAAAAGCTCAGCAAGGACGAGCAGAAGGCCTTTTCGTCATTCAAGCGCAAAAACTGCAAGTGGCTGAAAAACTATGCGCTTTATATGGCTGTTAAAAAGAGCTTTAATATGGTTTCGTGGACCGAGTGGCCCGACGAAGAAATCAAAATGCACGAGGATGCGGCTGTTAAGCGTTACGAGCGCAAGCTCAAGGACGACGTTGACTTCTGGAAGTTCGTTCAGTTCAAGTTCTACGAGCAGTGGGAGTCTTTTCGTGCATATGTAAACGGACTCGGAATCAAGATTCTGGGCGATATGCCTATCTACGTTGCAATGGACAGCGCAGACACCTGGGCAAATCCCGAGCTGTTCCAGCTCTATGATGACGGCGACCCTATTGCAGTTGCAGGCTGTCCGCCCGACTATTTCTCCGAAACAGGTCAGCTCTGGGGCAACCCCCTCTATGACTGGGACTACCTCGAGCAGACAGATTACGAGTGGTGGTTTGAGCGCATCAAGGCGGCTTCAAAGCTGTATGACATTACAAGAATCGACCACTTCAGGGCTTTTGCAAGCTACTATTCGATTCCGTATCCTGCCGAGAACGCAATCAACGGCGAATGGGTTGTAGGTCCGAGAATCAAGTTCTTCAAGATGATGGAAGAAGAACTCGGAAAGATTGACATTGTAGCAGAGGACCTCGGAACTCTTACCCCCGACGTAACCGAGCTTATGGAGCAGACAGGCTATCCGGGAATGAAAGTTCTTGAATTTGCTTTTGACAGCGGCGAGGAAAACGACTATCTGCCGCATAAATATACAGAAAACTGCGTAGTTTATACGGGTACTCACGACAACGACACCCTTATGGGCTGGGTTGAAACGGCAAACCCCGACGACATTGCCTACGCAAGAAGCTACTGCAAAATGCCTGACGACGAGCCCTTTAACTGGGGACTTATCCGTGTTGCTTACGAAAGCAAGGCAGGAATGGCTGTCGTACCGATGCAGGATATTTTAGGTCTTGGCAAGGACGCAAGAATGAACACTCCGTCAACTCTCGGCGGAAACTGGACATGGCGACTCGAAAGCGATGCTCTCACAGAAGAGCTTGCAGATAAATTAAAAACAATGTCTGTAAATAGCGGACGACTGGAGGACTAAACAATGGGTAATATTATGGAAAAGCTTGAACTCACAGCACAGTCTATGTATTGCAAAAAGGTTGAAGAGCTTACTCCTTCCGAGCTTCATCTTTCACTCGGCAAGGCTGTTATGGGCGAAATTGCAGATAACTGGGCTAAGAGCAAGGCTAAACACAACAGCGAACGCAGAGCTTACTATTTCTCAGCTGAGTTCCTTATGGGCAGAATGATGTACAACAACCTCTACTGCCTCGGAATCCTCGAGGACGTTAAGAAAATGCTCAAGAAAAAGGGCGTTGACATCAACGTATTTGAGGACATCGACGACGCTGCTCTCGGTAACGGCGGTCTCGGCAGACTCGCAGCCTGCTATCTCGACAGTGCTGCAACTCAGGAAGTTCCGCTTGACGGCTACGGCATCCGCTATAAATACGGTCTTTTCAAGCAGCTTATCGAAGACGGCTATCAGGTAGAAGTTGCCGACAACTGGCAGAAATTCGAAGACCCCTGGTGCATCAGAAAAGAGGATGAGGCTGTAACAGTTTCCTTCAAGGACCAGACTGTTAAGGCTGTTCCCTACGATATGGCTGTTATCGGCTGTAAGACAGACAATATCAACACACTCCGCCTGTGGCAGGCTGAGGCTGTAAACGATTTTGACTTTACTGCTTTCAACAACACAGAGTACGATAAGGCTGTTAAGGAGAAGAACGACGCTGAGAACATCTCAAAGGTTCTTTATCCCAACGATAACAGGTACGAGGGCAAGGTGCTCCGTTTAAAGCAGCAGTATTTCTTCTGCTCTGCTTCACTTCAGGACATTATGCGCCGCTACAAGGCAAAGCACGGCAACGATTTCAGCTTCTTTGCAAAGGAAAACGCTATTCAGCTTAACGATACACATCCCGTATCCTGTGTTCCCGAGCTTGTAAGACTTCTTCAGAACGAGGGCTTAAGCTTTGACGAAGCATTCGAAATCGCAAGAAAGACCTGCTCATACACTAACCACACAGTTTTAGGCGAGGCTCTTGAAAAGTGGCCTGCTGACCTTATGACTCAGGTTATCCCCGAAATTTACCACATTATCGCTCTTATTGCAAACAAGTGTCAGGAAGAGCTTACTGCAAAGGGCGTTTCCGAAGAAATGAAGGCTAAAATGCGCATTATCGACGGTAACGTTGTTCATATGGCAAGACTTGCAACATATGCCGCTACTTATGTAAACGGTGTTGCACAGCTTCACACAGAAATCCTCAAGGACGACGTTCTTAAGGAGTGGTATCAGGTATATCCCGAGAGATTCCAGAACAAGACAAACGGTATCACACAGCGCCGTTGGTTAGGTCTTTGCAACCCCGAGCTTTCTGCTCTTATCACAGAAAAGGTTGGCTCTGACGAGTGGCTTGTTGACCTTTCACTCATCTCAAAGCTCAACGACTGTATGGACGCAAGAACAATCACAAAGTTCAACAACATCAAGAAGAAGAAGAAGGTTCAGCTTGCCGAGTACATCAAGAAGATGGACGGCTTTGACGTAAATCCCGATTCTATCTACGACGTTCAGGTTAAGCGTCTCCACGAGTACAAGAGACAGCTCCTCAATGCTTTCTCAATTCTCACAATCTACTTCAGATTAAAGGACAAGAAGCTCACTAACTGGACTCCCACAACCTTCATCTTCGGTGCAAAGGCAGCTCCCGGTTACGCAAGAGCAAAAGCAATTATCAAGTACATCAACGAGATTGCTGACCTTGTAAACAACGACCCCGATACAAAGGATCTCCTTCAGGTTTACTTCATTTCAAACTACAACGTATCCTACGCTGAAAAGATTGTTGTTGCCGCTGATATTTCAGAGCAGACTTCAACAGCAGGTCTTGAGGCTTCCGGTACAGGTAATATGAAGTTTATGCTCAACGGCGCAGTTACACTCGGCACATACGACGGTGCTAACATCGAAATTGCAGAGTGTGCAGGCGAAGAGAACGAGTACATCTTCGGTGCAAGAGTTGAGGATATCGAAAGACTTAAGAAAGAGGGCTACAACCCCAAGGCTATCTACGACGCTAACCCCGAAATCAGAAGAGTTGTTGATACACTTATCGACGGCACATTTGACGACGACGGTGCTCAGGGCGAGGGCAGCTTCAGAGAGCTTCACGATGCACTCCTCAAGGGTACATCATGGCAGGTTGCCGACCACTACTTCCTTCTCTACGATCTTCCCCTTTATGTTGACGCAAAAATCAAGGCTAACGCTGATTATGCAGACAGAAAGGCATTCGGCAAGAAGTGCCTGATGAACGTTGCTAACGCAGGCAAGTTCTCATCAGACCGTGCTATCGTAGAGTACGCTAAGGACATCTGGCACACATCATACAAGGGTATGAAGAAGAAATAATTTGCCGAACGTTCAGGTTCGCAATTAAAAAGCAAGTCGGACTGACCGTAGGTCGGTTCGGCTTGTTTTGCATAAAATTGATAAATCAGAAAAAATAAATAGTTAGATAGCTAATCCATAATTTGTCGAGTGCGTTTTTCAATAATGTAGGGAACGACCCCTGTGTCGTTCCTAACTGAAATACATCTGACTTATGTAGGGAACAACACAGGGGTTGTTCCCTACGGATATAGAGGAAATGTTTGTTCAAAATTGTAGCGAGCGACGCCCTCGTCGCTCACAAAAAACGTTACCTATATACCAATCTATAATTCGGGCAACCGTTTTTACCAAAATAACCGACTTTTCCACTCGATTTGCCTGCGGCGGCTCGCCGCTAAATTATGGTTTATCATCATATTCTATATGGAGGTGCTTTTATATGTCTAACGCTCTCTTGTCCTCAGCAGGTATTGAATTTTACCTTTTTTTAATTCAATTTGCACTTTTTATTCTTCAAGTGATTTCATTATGGTTCCTGTTTAAAAAGGCAAATGTCGCAGGGTGGAAGAGTATTATCCCGATTTACAACATCTATAAAATGTATCAGATTGTATGGGAAACAAAATTTTTCGGTCTGGAATTTGCACTTTTAATCGTGCGTAATGTAATTCTGTACTTAATTAAGAACGTTTTTGTTACAGGTGCTTTTTCAATGGTGCTGTCAGCAGTACAGATTATACTATTGCTTTTGGTCTGTGTAATTGACTTTTTCTTATGCCGTCACATTGCTTTTTCGTACGGAAAGAGCACAGGCTTTGCAGTCGGACTGTTCTTCCTCTATCCGATTTTCATTCTTATTCTCGCACTCGGCAATTCAAGATTTGTAGGCAAAAGATAATTTTAGATTCTATACTTTACAAAAAAAGGAGCACCGCTTTTTGCGATGCTCCGAATTTTTTATGCTTGTAAATCTTAAATTATTTAAAATATTTTACGCCGCTTTCAAAGATCTGCTGGTCTTTTGCAAACGGAACGTTCTTGTAGAGGTTTTCGCCCTTTCTTTCGCTGTGTCCCATCTTGCCGAGAACACGTCCGTCGGGAGAGGTTATACCCTCAATTGCACATACAGAGCCGTTTACGTTGTAGGCAATATCCGAGCTGGGATTGCCGTTTAGGTCAACATACTGTGTAGCAATCTGTCCGTTTTCTGCAAGCGCCTTTACGGTTTCAAGGTCAGCCATAAATCTACCCTCACCGTGCGATACAGGCACTGCGAACACGTCGCCTGCGTTCACGTTTGCAAACCACGGTGACTTTACCGAAGTAACCCTTGTGTACGCCATATGAGAAATATGTCTGCCGATTGTGTTGAATGTAAGCGTCGGGTCAGTCGGCTTAAGCTCACGGATTTCGCCGTAGGGAACAAGTCCGAGTTTTATTAAAGCCTGGAAACCGTTGCAGATACCGAGCATAAGACCGTCACGGTTCTTTAACAGCTCGTTTACAGCCTCGGCAATTCTTGGATTGCGGAAGGTCGTCGCAATAAACTTGCCCGAGCCGTCAGGCTCGTCACCGCCGGAAAATCCGCCGGGGAGCATAATCATCTGTGATGTATTGATAATCTGCTCCATTCTGTCGATTGTCTCCTCAATTCCCTTTGAGGTGAGGTTCTTGACAATCAGCATTTCAACCTCTGCGCCTGCCGTTTCAAAGGCTCTTGCAGTGTCAACCTCGCAGTTTGTGCCGGGGAATACGGGGATAAATACCTTCGGTTTTGCGGCCTTTATCGCAGGTGATTTTGTATTTCTTTCTGTATATAATTCTGCATTGACTTCAATTTCAGGGCATTCTGCCTGCGTCGGGAATACCTTTTCAAGCGGAGCAGTCCACTTTTCAAGGATTTCAGAAATTTCAGCAGATTTTTCGCCCATCGTAACTTTTCCGTCATCTGTTACAACACCCAAATCATAGCTTAATACGCTGTCTGAAAGCTCTGCACCGTCTGCAAGCTCAAGCACAAGCGAGCCTGAAAGCGGAGCAAAAAGCTCGTCATTTGTAAGCTCCTTTGCAAACTTAAAGCCGTAACCGTTACCGAAGCAAGCCTTGCAAACGCTTGCGCACGCACCGCCCTCTTTAACAACAGAGGCTGAAAGCACCTTGCCGCTTTCGCAGAGAGCGTAAACTGCGTTGTACATTGCGATAAGCTTGTCCCAGTCGGGCATAAGAGTTTCCTTGTTTTCGGGAACAGGAACGTAGATTACCTTAGAGCCTGTGTTCTTGAACTCGGTTGAGATTGTCTTTGATGCCCTTGTCATTGCAACAGCAAAGCTAACAAGTGTGGGCGGAACGTCGATATCCTCAAACGTACCCGACATACTGTCCTTGCCGCCGATTGACGGAAGTCCGAGCTTGAGCTGTGCCTCCATTGCGCCGAGCAGTGCAGCGGCAGGCTTGCCCCAACGCTCGGGAACGTCCTTTAATCTTTCAAAATATTCCTGGAAAGTAAGTCTTGCTGTCATCGGATTTGCGCCGATTGCAAGGAGCTTTGAGAGCGACTCAACAACTGCGTAAGCCGAGCCGTGGAACGGACTCCAGCGAGAAACTCCGGGGATAAAGCCAAAGCTCATTGCAGTTGCGTCGTCTGTTTCGCCCTTTTCAAGCGGAATTTTAGCCGCCATTGCTTCCTGAGGTGTGAGCTGAGTTTTGCCGCCGAACGGCATAATTACCGTAGCCGCACCGATTGATGCGTCAAAACGCTCGGCAAGACCGATTTGCGAGCAAACCTCAAGTCTGCCCATATTTTCACAAACTGCCTTTTCAAACGGCATATCCCTGAGAATTTCGGGGCACTGCTCTCTATAGCAGTCCTCAGCCTTGGGAGCAGTGATATAAGCCTTTGCAACCTGAGTAACGCCGTTTGTGTTTAAGAATTCACGGCTGAGGTCAACGATTTTGTCGCCTCTCCAGTTCATTGTAAGTCTGGGATTCTCGGTTACAACTGCAACAGCGGTAGCCTCAAGGTTTTCCTTTTCAGCTTCGCTGATGAATTTTTCAACATCGTTTTTATCGAGAACGACAGCCATTCTTTCCTGACTTTCGGAGATTGCAAGCTCCGTACCGTCAAGACCGTCGTATTTCTTTGTCACCTTGTCGAGGTCAACCGTAAGACCGTCTGCAAGCTCGCCGATTGCAACGCATACGCCGCCTGCGCCGAAGTCGTTGCATCTCTTAATCAGCTTTGCAACATCGGGATTTCTGAACAGACGCTGAATTTTACGCTCTGTGGGCGGATTACCCTTCTGTACCTCTGCCCCGCAGGTTTCGATTGAGCTTTCCGTGTGAGCCTTTGACGAGCCTGTTGCACCGCCGCAGCCGTCACGTCCTGTTCGTCCGCCGAGAAGTACGATTACGTCGTCGGGAGCAGGAACTTCACGGATTACGTTTTCCTTGGGAGATGCGCCGATAACTGCGCCGATTTCCATTCTCTTTGCAACGTAGCCCTTGTCGTAAAGCTCAACAACCTGTCCTGTTGCAAGACCAATCTGGTTGCCATAGGAGCTGTAGCCCTGAGCCGCACCTGTTGTGATTTTTCTTGAAGGGAGCTTGCCGTGCATTGTGTCCTTGAACGGAATTGTCGGGTCGCCCGAGCCTGTTACACGCATAGCCTGATAAACATATGAACGTCCCGAAAGCGGGTCACGGATTGCACCGCCGAGGCAGGTAGCCGCACCGCCGAAAGGTTCAATTTCAGTGGGGTGGTTGTGGGTTTCGTTCTTGAACTGAACAAGCCACTTTTCAGTTTTGCCGTCGATTGTAACGGGCACTTCAATTGAGCAGGCGTTGATTTCGTCGCTTTCGTCGAGGTCGGGGATAAGTCCCTTTTTCTTAAGCGACTTCATACCGATTAACGCCATATCCATAAGCGACACAATTCTCGTTGTGTCCTTGCCGTAAACTTCAATACGTGTGTCGTAGTATTCCTGCAAAGCGTCCTCGATAACCTTGCCGAGGGCGTTCTTTTCAACCTCAACCTCGCTTAAGCGTGTGAGGAAGGTCGTGTGACGGCAGTGGTCCGACCAGTATGTGTCGATAACTCTGAGCTCTGTAACGCTGGGGTCACGCTTTTCTGTGTCACGGAAATAGTCACGGCAGAATTTCAAATCGGCAAGCGTCATAGCAAAGCCCATTGAGCCGTAGTAGTCAGCCATTTCCTCGTCATTCCATTTTATAAAGCCTTCAACACGCTTAACGTTTTCGGGAACGGGAATTTCCATATCAAGCGTTTCGGGCTTTTCAAGAGAGGCAAGACGGCTTTCAACAGGGTTGATTAGGTATTCCTCAACCTTTGTAAGCTCGTCGTCTGTTATGTCACCCTTAAGAGCGATTACTCTTGCGGTCAGCACCTTGCATCTGTCGCCCTGAGTAAGAAGCTGAACGCACTGCTCGGCAGAGTCGCCACGCTGGTCGTACTGACCGGGCAGATACTCCATTGCAAAAACCTTCCAGCCGCTTTCAACAGGCAGAGTTTCCTCGTAAATAACGTCTGCATTCGGCTCGGATAGGACAATGCCCTTTGCCTTGTCGTATTCGTCCCTTGTAAGTCCCTCAATATCGTAGCGCACAATGTAGCGCAGGTCGGTAACGGACCTCATACCCAGATTGTGACGGATATCCCACAAGGTCTGCTTTGCAAGGACGTTAAAACCGTCTTTTTTCTCAACAAATAATCTTATTACGTCTGACATAATTTATCTGCCTCCCGTATTTTATATTCCTCTATATAATAACACGTAAAAGGAGTGTTTTATTTCATTTATAGCAAAAAGATTTAGATTAAGAAGAAATGTTTTTAATTAGCAATAATGTAAAAAACAGATGAACACCGACGTAGGGACACGGCGCGCCGTGTCCACACAAAAATTGCATAGCAATTTTTGTGAAGGGGACGTCAGGGATGCCGTCCCCTACGGAAAGGTTTGTTTTCCTCTGTAAATACAGTTTAATCGGAAAAGTCGGATAACCACTGCGGACACGGCAAGCCGTGTCCCTGCAAATGTAATACAAACATTTCCTCATCTCCGTAGGGTACGGGTTCCTACACGTCCCAATGCATATCTACACTAAATAAAAAACGGAGCACCGTTTTTAACGATGCTCCGACTTGGATTTAGAAAATCAATAATTTTCGGGCTTAATCTGGAAGTAGCTCTGGGGATGTGCGCAAACGGGGCAAACCTCGGGAGCTTTTTTGCCGATGCAGATGTGACCGCAGTTGATGCACTGCCAGATAACGTCATCGTCCTTTGAGAAAACGATGTCGCCCTTTACGTTTTCAAGAAGCTTCTTGTAGCGTTCCTCGTGGTGCTTTTCAACCTCGGCAACTCTTTCAAAGAGGTCAGCAATGTAGTCAAAGCCTTCTTCTCTTGCTTCCTTAGCAAAGGTGGGATACATATCTGTCCACTCGTAGTTCTCGCCTGCTGCGGCGTCCTCAAGGTTTATTTCAGTTCCCTGAATGCCGTCGTGGAGGAGCTTGAACCAGATTTTAGCGTGTTCTTTTTCGTTAGCGGCTGTTTCTTCAAACAGGTTAGCTATCTGAACATAGCCGTCCTTCTTTGCCTTTGAAGCATAGTATGTGTACTTGTTTCTTGCCATTGATTCGCCTGCAAAAGCGGCTTCAAGATTTTTCTCGGTTTTTGAACCTTTTAATTCCATAATATGATACTCCTTTATAATCAATAATTTAGATTCAAACTTTTAGATTCAAACTTTTTCAAAGTCCGATGCGGGGTGCTTGCAAATCGGGCAGATGTAGTCCTCGGGAAGCTCGTCGCCCTCGTAAACGTATCCGCAGATTTTGCAGACCCAGCGTGTTTTCTCGCTTTTCTTAACCTCGGGCTTCGGTTTGACGTTCTTCTGATAATATGAGTAGGTTGCGCTCGGATTGTCCGACAGAACCTCTGCTTCTTCAACCTCGGCAATGAAAACGATGTGCGTGCCTACGTCAACTGTGTCAACAACCTTTGCAGAGAAAAACGCATTTGTTCCCTCGGTTACATAGTTTATGCCGTTTTCGGCAGTTTTATACCCTGCAAAACCGTTGAACTTGTCGGTATCTCTGCCGCTTGCAAAGCCGAAACGCTCAAACAAATCAAACTTTGCCGACTCGTCAATACAACTTACGTTGAATTTACCCGACTTTAAAATCATATCGGTTGTAAAGTTATCTTTGTTTACGGTGATTGAAATTTTGACAGGCGTTGAAGTCACCTGCATAACGGTGTTGATGATACAGCCGTTCTGCTTTGAGCCATCGGCTGTTGTCAGCACAAAAAGACCGCAGGCAATATTATATAAAGCTTTTTTATTCATATATACCTCCTTTGTGTTTGTTAAAATTTTACAAAATTATTATATTACCATATTTTTTATTTGTCAACACTTTTTTAGTCCGTCATAAAAGTCGGCAATTATCAAAGCTCGGTATCTCGGAGTTATATATTTTTCTATGTCTTACGCAGGAAACGACTTTACGTCATCTGTTTTTTATTTTACAATCAACAAAAAGTGTAGGGAACGGTCTTGACCGTTCCGATTCCACAAAGGTTAGCTGTAGTCCGGCGGAACAGTCAAGACTGTTCCCTACATTATATTATAAGTAAAATGTTTTAATTTAAACAAAAAGGTCGGAACACCGCTTTATAAAGATGTTCCGACCTATCTTTAAAATTTGCGTGCCGAGGCACTCGGCTAAAATTCTAAAATCAGCATTTCACAGCTCAGCGGTGCTACGTACAGCTTGCTGTTTTCAAGCCTTGAGCCGAACAGCGGCTTTGCCTGGGCATATCCCGGCGGCGTGTCAATTACAATGCCTCTGTCAAACAAATTGAAAGTACAGAAAATTGCCGAGTGGTCGTCGTGGCGGATATACTCAAGTCTGCGTTCCTTTGCGTAGACGTTGATAAACTCTCCGTCCCAGAGCGCAGAACAGGACTTGCGCAGATTGCCGAGCTTTTTGTGCCACTCGATAAGCTCCTTATTTTCCTTGCCCCAAGGGTAGCAGCAGCGGTTGAACGGGTCACGGTAGCCCTCCATTCCTGCTTCATCGCCGTAGTAAACGCACGGAAAACCGGGGAGAGTGTACTGCATTGCGGCGGCAATCTTGTAAATCTTTTCTCCCGTTTCACGCTGTTCTTTTGAAAGATGTGTTTCAGCCTGCCAGCGGCGGTCACGTCCGTTAAGCGGCTCGCCTGCAAGCATAGTCAGCGCACGTTCGGTATCGTGAGTCGAAAGCGAGTTCATCAGCACACGCAGAACGGGACGGGGGTAGTTCTCGATTACGCTCATAATCGTGCTCATTGTGTAGCGAGCGTCCTGACCCTTGCAGAAGTCGAGAATTGCGTTTCTAAAAACGTAGTTCATAACCGAGTCAAGCTGTTCGCCGAGCAAAAATTTTCGCCTTGCGCCGTAGCTTTCCTTGTTGCTTGCGTCCTCCCACACTTCGCCTATGATGAACGCTTCGGGGTTTTCCTCCTTGACGGACTTTCGCAGGTTTTCCATAAATTCGTCGGGGAGCTCATCGGCTACGTCAAGCCTCCATCCTGAGTTTCCGTAGCGCATATATTTGCGCACAATGCCGTTTTTTCCGTTGATATATTCGTTGAATTCGGGCGAGGTTTCAATGACCTCGGGGAGCGTGTAAAAGCCCCACCACGAGTTGTAGTTATCAGGCCACTCGTTGAATTTATACCAGCTGTAGTACGGCGAATTCTTGTCACGGTAAGCACCGCCGTCGCCGTATCTGCCCGAACGGTTGAAGTAAACGCTGTCGGAGCCCGTGTGCGAGAACACACCGTCGTTTATAATGTGGATTCCACGATTTTTCGCTTCCCTGCAAAGCTCTTTGAAGTCCTCGTCAGTGCCCAGAATCGGGTCAACGTGTGAGTAGTCGCCCGTATCGTAGCGGTGGTTTGAGTACGCCTCGCCTATGGGGTTGAGGTAAATACAGCTTACGCCGAGCGATTCAAGGTAGTCGAGCTTCTGCGTAATTCCCTTGAGGTCGCCCATAAAGAAGTCGCTGTTGGTAATTTCGCCGTTTTCGTCAGGCTCCCATTTTGGCAGAGCGTACCAGTCCTCGTTGCGTGTAAAGTCTGTGCGCTTGAGATTCTTTTCCTCTCCGCTGAAATTAAAGCGGTCGGGAAAAATCTGATACATAACTCCGCCGACAGGCCATTTTGGAGTTGTAAATCCCTTTTTGTAGCAGGTAATCTGCCAGCTCCTGCCGGGGGAAGGCTCAATTGTGCTGATATTATATGGGTCAGAGGGCACAATGTAGCGTACTCCCTCATTTGTGTGAAGCTTAAATCCGTACCAGTAAAGACCGATTCTATCGGGAGTAAACGAACACTCCCAGATTTCGGTTTCGTCGTCAAATGTGCCTGCCCAGAGAAAGTTTGAGAAAATCCAGCTGTAGTCGTAGTCGTACTTAACGCAAAGCTCGGCTTTTTGAGTTTTAAGCTTTCTCGGAACGAGTATGCGCAGGGAAATTTCAGTATCCTGCTCGACTGCGCCAAAGGGTGAACGGTAATAGCTTTTTTGTGAATCAAAAGGAACGGGCATAAAATCACTTCCTTGTAATCAATAATATTCCGAAAAAATATTTTTGATAAACATAAAATTATATACACAATAATTTTACCACAAATGTGTAAAAATTTCAAATATATTTCATAATTTATGGAAAATCAGTCAAAATAACATTATAAAGCAAAAAATCCCATAAAAATTAAAAATACCCTTTTATATTTCACGATTTTATATTATAATTTATAGTATCTATATTAATGCCTGCTGAACAAATCAAAAACATATAAATCATCAAACAAATTACTATTTTTTGAATTGTTCAGGTGCA
>JBJFHX010000064.1:0-17435 GCA_051893995.1 Ruminococcus sp. | reverse complement strand
TCGTGTAAAAGGTTGAAAAACAGATTTTTCCTATTTTTTCATATACCTTCCAAATCGAGCCGGAAACGTTTGTTTCCGGCTCAAACACATTTATGAGGTTATTATGAGCAACACAATCGGACTTTACATTCACATTCCTTTTTGCAAAAGCAAATGTCCTTATTGCGACTTTTACAGCGGCAGAGCAAGTGAAAATGACTATAATAATTATATTAAGGCTTTATCGGATAATATAAAATTTTGGAGCAAGAAAACAGATAAAACAGTTTCAAGTGTCTATTTCGGCGGTGGAACACCTAGTATATTGGGTTCTGAAAGGCTTTCTTATCTGCTGAATCTGATTAAAGAATACTTTTATATTGCTGATAATGCAGAAATTACTGTTGAGGTTAATCCCGATTCCGGTAAAACGCTTGATTTTGATTTGCTGAAAATGACGGGGTTTAACAGGATTTCTGTGGGTATGCAGAGTGCTGTTGAAAAGGAGCTTAAGGCACTTGGGCGAATACACGGCATAAATGATGCAGAAATAACCGCAAAACGAGCAAAAAAAGCAGGAATAGATAATATATCCCTTGACCTTATGCTTGGTATCCCCTATCAGACGATTGAAAGTCTTAAAAAATCAATCGACTTCTGTGCAAATTGCGGAGTAACCCATATTTCTTCTTATATTTTGAAGATTGAAAGCGGAACAGTATTTGATAAAATACAGAATAAGCTTGAATTGCCCGACGAGGACAGTCAGGCTCAGCTTTATCTTTTTGCCGTTGATTATCTTAAAAAGCTTGGCTTTGAGCAATATGAGATTTCGAATTTTGCAAAAGCAGACTATGAAAGCAGACATAATATAAACTATTGGAAATGTGGTGAATACATCGGAATAGGTCCGTCTGCCCATTCGTTTTTTGAAGGCAAAAGATTTTACTACAGCCGTAATACTGAAGATTTCATAAAAAATAAAACTTATTTTGACTGCTTCGGAGGTGATAAGGAAGAATTTATTATGCTCACACTCAGGCTTAAAAGCGGCTTGAATTTTAAAGAATATAAAGTAAAATATAACGAAGATTTCCCTGAAGAAAAAATTAAAATTATCAGAAAATATGCTGATATGGATTATATGGCGCTTGATGATGAATGTGCATATTTCACCCCGAAAGGATATCTTGTTTCAAACGCAATAATTAGAGAATTAATATAGTTTACACATAAAACGGCTGACATTAGTATTTCAGAACTAAATGTCAGCCTAAATTTTCAGAAATTATTTTGTGCAAGCATTATTAAATTTCGTCCCAGAAAAGCTCATCAAGAGTTTTTCCGAGAACTTTGCAGATTGAAATACATAGATTTATAGTAGGGTTATAGTCACCCTTTTCAATTGCCGAAATGGTCTGACGTGATACGCCCACCATTTCGGCAAGCTGCTGCTGTGAAATATCAAGAGCCGCCCTTGCGCTTTTGAGCCTGAGATTTTTCATTCTTCTACACGCTCTTTCTTGTTTAAAGCGAGTTTGATTACTGTTGCAATCATCATAATCAGAAATGCAACAGCGCACATTAAAGGAATTAATCTGCTGTTTAACATTCCGTCAGTAATTATCGGTTCTTTTTCAATAAGCACAGTATATATGAAATTAAATAGCTGAATCACAGTAACCATTACAGATAAGATAAAAAAAGTACGAATATTATTTTTGCCTTTTTCTATACCGAAATAAGCGTCCTTGAAAATGCATATAACCACAAAAACTGTCACTGATATAAACATTCCGAGAAACATCTGTATTACGGTTTCTGCCCATTTTATCTCAAATGTGTCAAGCATTCCGCATAAAATACAGTAAAAAACGAGCGTAAAGAAAGAATATTTGTACGCTGTATTTCTTGCAATAAGCTGACGTTCATCATATTCGGTTGCATTGTTATTTTTACATTTCAACACTATAGCTATAATCAGAAATATGATTACAACCGCAAAAAAACCGATTAAAAATCCAAGAGTATAATCTGACATATAAAAGTCTCCTTTATGTATAATTTTTTCTTGTTGTACACTATTATATACTCTAATTTACATTATGTCAAGTATATTTTACATATTGTTAAAAATAAATTAATCACAACAAAAAAGAAAAAAGCCGGAGTAAAAAATTGCTCCGGCTTATAACTTGTAAAATCCTCAATTATTTGCAGTATACTTTTATTGTATCACTCATAAATTGCGCCGTACCGTCACCGTGACGATCTATATTTTCTCGAAAACGTTCATCGGAAACATACATTTCGCCAAGTCCTGCAAGAATTTCTTTGGTACAGGTGTAGTAATTTTCGGTGATAAAATTCTGCCATTTTTCAGCAAGTGACTGCGCTTCCGGGCTTATGGGAGCAAAGCCCTTTCTTTTGCAATCAGCAAATTCTTCGATTCTTTCGTCCATAGCGGAATTTACCTGTTTCCACTTTTCTGCTGAATAGTCTGCGGTCTTTTCAGCGCTCTCTTTGTAAGCGGCAGTATCACCCCACTTTTTCTTGGCTTCTTTTACGTATTCCTCGCACTTTGCTTCAAATTCACTGTTATCAAAAACATTCATATTTACATTTTCTCCTTTCATTGCGCCGTCAAGTGCTGAAATGAGCCGTTCAAGACGCTCTTTTTTCAACGTTAGCAAGTGTTTCTGCTCTTTAAGCGCATTTTGTTTGTCGTAATCGGGAGAGGATAAAATCATCCGGATTTCTTTCAGAGGAAAATCAAGCTCACGGTAGAACAAAATTTCCTGCATTCGAGTCAATGCATACTCGTCATAAAAACGGTATCCATTCTGTTCGTCAACAGAGGACGGCTTCAGCAGTCCGATTTCGTCGTAAAAATGCAGCGTGCGCACGCTCACTCCCGTCAGTTTTGCAAATTCTCTTATGTGTAGCTTCATTTAATCTCCTCCCTTGATTATGAGTATATACTATGACGTAACGTTAGAGTCAAGGCTTTTTTTAATATTTATTAAAAAAGACTTCACTTATTACGCGAGAAGTAAAATTAAAAAAAGAAGAATGCCCCGATACGCGATTTGCGTGTCGAGGCACTCGGCGGCGTGACGCTGCTCACAAATTATATCATCAACAAAACTGCTATAGCAGAACGTAAATTAAATAAAAAGACGTCAGAATCAACTGACGTCTAATTGGCGGAGACGGTGGGATTCGAACCCACGGTACCAAAAGGTACAACTGATTTCGAGTCAGTCCCGTTATGACCACTTCGATACGTCTCCGTATTTGTCTGACAGTTATATATTTTACTTGTTTTTAGCTTAATTGTCAAGCACTAATTACTTACAGTATTTTAAAATAATTTATTTTATATAAATACAGTTGATTTAGAGAAAATAAAATGTTAAAATATCTTTGATTAATTTACGAAAGGATTTTTAGTATGACAAAAACAAATTTTAAATCTGTATCAACTAAGATTTTAAGCTTATTCTGCACAATTGCTTTGATTGCTTCTATGGCTGTTCTGGGCGGTTGTTCGGGAGAAGCTTCAAGCTCTGATACTTCATCAAAGGCTACAGAGGCTGTTTCAGAAACTTCGGCTGAGGAAGAACTGCTTTCGGGCAAGATAAACGCTGTAATTGACATCAAGGATTATGGTAAAATTTCTCTTGAGCTTGACGCTGATACTGCTCCTATTACAGTGACAAACTTTGTAAAGCTGGCAAAAGAAGGCTTTTATGACGGTCTTACTTTCCACAGAATCATCAAAGGCTTTATGATGCAGGGCGGTGACCCCACAGGTACAGGCACAGGCGGAAGCGATGAGGAAATCAAAGGTGAGTTTTCGCAGAACGGTGTCAAGAATGACATTTCACACGTAAGAGGCGTAATTTCTATGGCTCGTTCTCAGCTCTATAACAGTGCAAGCTCTCAGTTCTTTATTGTTCACGAGGATAGCACATTCCTTGACGGTCAGTATGCTGCTTTCGGTCACGTTACCGACGGTATGGATATAGTTGATAAAATCTGCGAGGAAACTCCAGTAATCGATGAAGACGGCACTGTTGCTGAAGGCAAAAAGCCTGTTATCAATACAATTACTATTGAAGACTGATAAATGAAAATTCTTGTTGACGCAGACGCCTGCCCTGTTGTAAAACAGATTGAAAAAGTCGCAAAGCGGTATAACATTCCTGCTGTTTTACTTTGCGATACAAGTCACGTTATGAATACAGATTACAGCGAAGTTAAGATTATCGGCTCGGGAGCCGACGCAGTTGACTTTGCCCTTGTTAATATGTATCAGCAGGGCGATGTCGCAGTAACGCAGGATTACGGTGTTGCGGCAATGGTGCTTTCAAAAGGCGGTTACTGTATTCATCAGTCAGGAAAAATTTTTACTGATGATAACATCGGCGGTCTGCTTATGGACAGGCATCTTGCTAAGAAAGCGAGAATGTCTAAAAGTAAAAAACACCTTAAAGGGCCTAAAAAGCGCACGCAAGCTGATGATGAAAGATTCGAAGCTTCTTTTGAAGGCTTGATAAAGAAAATAATTAATGAATAAGTTTACGGCTGATTTGAAATGTAGCAGTTTCAAATCAGCCGTTATTTGTTACTTAATATCTCATTGTAAGAGAAATACGATTTTTTTCGGGGTCAACCGATAAAATCTTTACGTTTACAACATCACCGACTTTAAGCACTTCTCCGGGGTGCTTGATGTATTTATCGCAAATCTGTGAAATGTGAACAAGCCCGTCCTGATGAACACCGATATCAACAAATGCACCGAAGTCGATTACATTACGTACCGTTCCTTTTAGCTCCATTCCCTCTTTTAAATCCTTGATGTCGAGAATGTCACTGCGAAGCATAGGTGAAGGCATTTCATCACGAGGGTCTCTGCCAGGTTTTGAAAGCTCCTTTACTATATCATCAAGCGTTGGTAAGCCGATTTCAAGCTTTTCCGCAAGTGCTTTTGTGCCGTATGATTTTACTCTTGACTGTAAATCGGGGAATTTTCCTGACTTTATTTCTTTTTCAGAATAATCAAGCAGATTTAAAAGCTCCTTTGCACTCTTGTAGCTTTCGGGGTGAACGCCTGTATTGTCAAGAGGATTTTTGCTTTCGGGAACTCTCAGAAAGCCTGCACATTGTTCAAATGCTTTTGGTCCGAGCTTCGGTACCTTTTTAAGCTCAGCACGAGAGGTGAACGCTCCGTTTTCTTCTCTGTATGCAACAATATTTTTGCATACGGATGAATTAAGTCCCGACACCCTTAAAAGCAGTGCAGGAGATGCGGTGTTCAAATCTGCACCGACCGAGTTTACGCAGTCCTCAACTACACCGTCAAGCGTTTCACCGAGTCTTTTTTGCGGCATATCGTGCTGATACTGCCCTACTCCGATTGCTTTTGGTTCTATTTTTACAAGCTCTGCAAGCGGGTCCTGAAGTCGCCTTGCGATTGAAACCGCACTTCGCAATGTAAGGTCAAGTTCAGGCAATTCGGTTGCAGCAAGCTTTGAAGCGGAATATACCGATGCTCCTGCTTCACTGACTACCATATAATAAACAGTATGATCAGCTTCCTTGATTGTATCGGCTGTGAACATTTCGGTTTCCTTGCTTGCAGTTCCGTTTCCGATAGAAATAATATCAACTTGGTATTTCTTAATAAGCTGTAAAAGTTTCAGCTTTGACTCCTCAATTTTCTTATCCGAATGTGTTGGATAGATTACGGCAGTGTCAAGCACCTTGCCCGTATCGTCAACTACAGCCACCTTACAGCCTGTTCTGTAGCCGGGGTCAAGTCCGAGTACGGTTTTGCCCTTAACAGGCGGCTGCATAAGGAGTTGCTTTAAATTAACGGCAAACACCTTCATTGCATTTTCAGATGCAGTTTCGGTTAATTCGTTTCTGATTTCACGCTCAATTGACGGGAAAATAAGCCTGTTGTAAGCATCTGTACAAGCTTCTCTTATAATATCGGAGCAAAGCGGATTTGTTCCTTTATCAAGTAATCGGTAAATAATATTGAGCGGTTTTTCACTGTCTGATTCAACAGAAACCTTTAAAAAACCCTCTTTCTCACCTCGGTTGATTGCGAGCAACCTATGCCCTGCTATTTTCTTGACGGGTTCTTTGAAATCGTAATAGGTCGTGTATACACTTTCCTTTTCTGAATCGGTTGCAGTTGAAACTATTACCCCGTTCACCGTTGTAAGATTTCGAACTCTTTTTCTGATTTCTGCGCTGTCGGATACCTGCTCTGCAATTATATCCATTGCGCCCTGAATTGCTTCCTCGGCTGTTGCTACGCCCTTTTCTTCGTCTGTATATTTTTCTGCATCAATATTCGGATTATATGAGCTTTCCTGCTTTATGATTTCAAGCGCCAGAGGCTCAAGACCTTTTTCTTTGGCAACAGACGCTCTTGTCTTTCGCTTTGGTCTGTAGGGGCGGTAAATATCTTCAAGCTCCGACAAAGTTGAAGCCTTATCAATCAATAAAGTAATCTCATCCGTAAGCTTTTCCTGTGCTTCAATCAGCGAACGTATTTCTTCTCTGCGCTTGTCAAGTCCACGCAGATATTCAAGCTTTTCACTGAATTCTCGGATAAGCTGGTCGTCCATTGATCCGTGCATTTCTTTTCGGTAACGAGCAATAAATGGAATTGTGTTGCCGTCGTAAAGCAGAGTGATTATATTTTTTGCATACTCCTCTTTTATATTGAACTGTTGTGCTAAAATTTGTGAGTACTCCATTGTATCCTCCAAAGATAATTTTTCTACTAAATTATAGCACAAAAGGAAATCAATTGCACGAATTTTTTTGTTTTCAGCCAAAAAAGTATTTACATTTTATAAAAATAAGAATATACTATAAATAAATGAATAAAGGCGGGAGCTCAAGAGGGCTGAGAGGAAATGAATTGACATTTCGACCGTAATACCTGATTTGGATAATGCCAGCGTAGGGACTTAAACTGTGATTTTGCGAAGTGTGTCTTTTGGCATACTTCGTTTTTGTTTTATTGAGAACTGCGTGTCGGGGCGCTCGACTTTGTAAGGAGGGATATAATTGATTTGCATTAACGGAGAAAAAATCGAAAAAGCTGAGATTTTGCTGACTGCTTACCTTGAAGAAAACGGAATCAATCCGCAGAGGATTGCCGTTGAATTAAACGGCGAAATACTGCCGAAGTCACAGTACGCTGATACTGCAATAAAAGACGGCGACGTTGTTGAAATTGTAAATTTTGTCGGAGGAGGTTGATTATGAACACTATAATTCCCGACAAAAGTGAAATTGATAATGTGCTTTCAATGAGACATACGCAGGAGGTTTTTGAAAAGCTGAAAAACGCTCGTGTTGCCGTTGCAGGACTTGGCGGATTAGGCTCAAACATTGCGCTTATGCTCGCAAGAGCAGGCGTTGGCACACTTCATCTGATTGATTTTGACGAGGTTGATCTGAGCAACTTAAACCGTCAGCAGTATTTTATCTGTCACCTTGGAATGTATAAGACTGATGCAATAAAAGACGAGATAAGCAGAATTAATCCGTACATAGATGTAATTACAGACTGTGTTAAGGTGACTGATGAAAACATTGATGAGCTTTTCAAAGATGATTATATCATTTGCGAGGCGTTTGATAATCCTGACTGCAAGGCTATGCTTGTAAACCGTATTCTCGAAACAAGGAAAGATACATACATAGTTGCCGCTTCGGGTATGGCAGGCACTGAAAAATCAAATACGATTATCACAAGAAAAATTACAGACCGTTTTTACCTCTGCGGCGATGAGATAAGCGGTGCGGTTAAAGGCAACGGTCTGATGTCACCGAGAGTTACAATATGCGCCGCTCATCAGGCAAACGCGATACTGAGGATAGTTCTCGGAAAATATGATATATAAAGGAAGTAAGGAAATGGAAAATGACAAACTGATTATCGGCGGTCACGAATTTAGCTCACGCTTTATTTTAGGCTCGGGCAAGTATTCGCTTGACCTTATTAAAGCGGCTGTTGAAAATGCAGGTGCTGAGATTATCACACTTGCACTCAGACGTGCCGCAACGGGAAATGTTGCAAATATTCTCGACTACATTCCCGAAAACGTTACTCTTTTACCTAACACCTCGGGTGCAAGAAACGCTGACGAGGCTGTAAGAATTGCACGACTTGCAAGAGAAGTCGGATGCGGTGACTTTATTAAAATTGAAGTTATCAAGGATTCCAAATATCTTCTGCCCGATAACTATGAAACAATCAAGGCTACTGAAATTCTTGCAAAAGAGGGTTTTGTTGTTATGCCGTATATGTACCCCGATCTGAATGTTGCAAGAAGTCTGCGTGATGCAGGTGCAGCTTCAATTATGCCTCTCGGTGCACCTATCGGCTCTAACAAGGGTATATGTACAAAGGAATTTATAAAAATTCTGATTGATGAAATTGATTTGCCGATTATTGTTGACGCCGGTATCGGCAGACCGTCACAGGCTTGCGAAGCTATGGAAATGGGAGCAGCGGCTGTTATGGCTAATACTGCAATTGCAACAGCAGGAGATATTCCGCAGATGGCTGAAGCCTTCAAAAAAGCAATTGAAGCAGGCAGACAGGCTTATCTTTCGGGACTCGGCAGAGTAATTGAAAAAGGTGCTTCTGCCTCTTCACCGCTTACGGGATTTCTTGAGAATTGAGGCTGAATAATGGAGAAAAGAACTAATCATATGGAATATCTGCCCGATATGGAGCGGATTGGTTCCGACATAAAAGACAAGGTTATCGAAGCTATGAATGCATACGAGCCTGATAAGTACACAGAGAATGATGTTTTGCAGGCTCTCGAACACGACACAAAAACGATTGAAGATTTCAAGGCTCTTCTTTCCCCTGCCGCTCTGCCGTTTTTAGAGGAAATTGCACAGCAGGCAAAATCTGAAACAAGAAAGCACTTCGGAAATTCAATTAATATGTTCACTCCGCTTTATATTTCAAACTACTGCGAGAATTATTGCATTTACTGCGGCTTTAACTGCCACAACAGAATTCACCGTGCTAAGCTCAATTACGAAGAAATTGAAAAGGAAATGCAGGCAATTGCAAAAACAGGCTTGCAGGAGGTTCTTTTGCTGACAGGTGAAAGCAAGAAGATGAGCGACGTTGAGTACATAGGAGAAGCGTGTAAAATTGCGAGAAAGTATTTCAAGGTTGTCGGTCTTGAGGTTTATCCGATGAACAGTGATGAATACAGCTATATTCAGAAATGCGGAGCAGATTATGTCACCGTTTTTCAGGAAACATACAATTCCGATAAATACGAAACTCTGCATCTTGCTGGTCACAAGCGGGTTTTCCCCTATCGCCTTGAAACACAGGAACGTGCGCTTATGGGCGGAATGAGAGGTGTCGGCTTTGCGGCACTTTTAGGACTTTCGGATTTCAGAAAGGACGCTTTCGCAACGGGAATTCACGCATACCTTATTCAGAGAAAATACCCACACGCAGAGATTGCTTTCTCGTGTCCGAGATTAAGACCGATTATAAACAACGATAAAATCAATCCTAAGGACGTTCACGAACCTCAGCTTTTACAGGTTATCTGCGCTTACAGACTGTTTATGCCGTTTGCAAGCATAACGATTTCAACACGCGAATGTCAGCGTTTTCGTGATAACATTGTTCAGATTGCCGCTACTAAAATTTCGGCAGGTGTTGACGTTGGTATCGGCGGTCACAGCGACGGTGAGAAAAAAGGCGACGAACAGTTTGAAATTTCAGACGGACGTGATGTTAAGGAAATATATGACACGCTTTGCAAAAACGGTATGCAGCCTGTTATGAGTGATTATATCTATGTTTAAGATTATAAGCGTAAGTGCAAGGAATCACAGCAATAATTTTTTAAAGTCAATTGAAATGATTGCAAAAAGTGAAGTTGAAGCGATTATCCTGCGTGAAAAGGATTTATCGGAAAATGAATATTTAATTCTAGCAAAAAGTGTTAAAGAAATCTGCGATAAATACGGTAAAAAACTGATTGTTCATAGCTTTATTGATGTTGCAAATATGCTCGGAATCAGAAATATTCAACTTCCTTTTTCTAAGTTCATTACACTAAATAATCCACACGATGATTTTGATTGCATAGGTACTTCCGTTCATTTAGTTGAGGACGCTGTTCTTGCTGAAAAATCTGGTGCTGATTACATAATTGCAGGGCATATTTTTGCAACTGACTGTAAAAAAGGACTTGCGCCGCGTGGTACTCAATTTTTAAAAGAAGTTTGTAATTCTGTTAAAATACCTGTTTTTGCAATCGGAGGTATTGATGATAATTCTATTACAGAATTAAGCGGTGCGAATTGCGATAATTTTTCGGGTGTCTGCGTTATGTCTGCACTTATGAAAAGTGACAATCCGCAAGTGCTTGTACAAAAAATAAAGGACAATTATTCTATGAAAACTGACAGAAATAAATATTTGCTATATGCTGTTACGGACAGGCATTGGCTTAACGGCAGAACGCTTGAAGAGGATGTTGAACTTGCTTTAAAGGGCGGTGTAACGCTTGTTCAACTGCGAGAAAAGAATCTTGATTTTGATGCTTTCTGCAAAGAAGCAGAAAAAATACAATCGCTTTGCCAAAAATACAATGTTCCGCTTATTATCAACGATAATGTTGAAGTTGCAAAAGCGGTTAATGCAGAGGGTGTTCACCTTGGTCAGGGTGATATGAGCATAGCAAACGCAAGAGAAATTCTCGGTAACGGCAAAATAATAGGTGCAACTGCAAGAACTAAAGAGCAGGCTGTTAAAGCTGAAAAAGACGGTGCGGATTACGTCGGCAGCGGCGCAGTTTTCGGCACAAGTACAAAAAGCGACGCTGTTAAAATGAGCTTTGAAACCTTAAAAGAAATTTGTGAGAGCGTTCAGATTCCTGTTACTGCAATCGGCGGCATTACTAAGAAAAATATTTCAGAGCTTAAAGGAACAGGAATTTCGGGTGTTGCCGTTGTAAGCGGAATTTTTGCTGAGAAAGATATTTATAATTCTTCATTTGAATTAAGAAAGAAAATTGAGGAGGTTGTAAATGGAATATAACCTCAAAATGAAAACTGCACTTACTATTGCAGGAAGCGACTCAAGCGGCGGAGCAGGAATTCAGGCGGATTTGAAAACAATGTGTTGTCTTGGCGTGTACGGAATGAGTGCAATCACAGCGCTTACTGCACAGAACACTATGGGTGTTGCTGATATATTCGAAGTAAGCCCTGAGTTTTTGCAAAAACAGCTTGACTGCATTTTCACCGATATTTTTCCCGATTCAATCAAAACAGGTATGCTGTCTGATTCAAAACTGATTGCAGTAATTGCCGATACTTTAAAAAAATACAAGGCAAAAAACATTGTTGTTGACCCTGTTATGGTTTCGACAAGCGGTTCAAGGCTTATTAAGGAAGATGCTGTTAATTCTCTGAAAGAATTACTCTTCCCCATCGCCGACATAATCACACCTAATATTCCCGAGGCTGAAATTCTCGGAGATATGAAAATTCAAACAAAGTCCGATATGGAAACCGTTTGCCAAAAAATCGGTAAAAAATACGGCTGTTCCGTTCTCTGCAAAGGCGGTCACAGCGTTGAGGATTCAAACGATGTTTTATTCCATAACGGAAATATAATATGGTTTGAAAGCGTAAAAATTAATAACTCGAATACGCACGGAACGGGCTGCACTCTGTCAAGCGCCATTGCAAGCTATCTTGCCCTTGGAAAAAGCGTTGAAGATTCTGTAAGGCTTGCAAAGGAATATCTTACAGGTGCAATAAGTGCAGGACTTGACCTTGGAAAAGGAAGCGGTCCTCTTGCCCACAACTATAAAATATTATAAGGAAAGGTCTGATAAAATGAGAGAATATGCTACACAAATGGAAGCCGCAAGAAAAGGAATTGTTACAAAGGAGCTTGAAGCCGTTGCAAAAAAAGAAAGAATGACGGTTGATGAGCTTATGCCGCTTGTTGCACAGGGAAAGGTTGTAATCTGCGCAAACAAACTCCACACCTGCATTGATCCACAGGGTGTCGGCTCTATGCTGAGCACAAAAATTAACGTAAATCTTGGCGTTTCTCGTGACTGCAAGGACTATAACATTGAAATGCAGAAGGTTATGGAAGCCGTAAATATGGGTGCTCACGCAATTATGGATTTGTCATCTCACGGCGACACAATACCGTTCAGAAGAAAGCTTACAAGCGAATGTCCTGCAATGATAGGCACAGTGCCTGTTTACGATTCGGTTATTCACTATCAGCGTGACCTTGACACGCTCACGGCACAGGACTTTATTGATGTTGTAAGACTTCACGCACAGGACGGCGTTGACTTTGTAACACTCCACTGCGGAATCACACGCAAGACTATTGAGCAGATTAAGAAGCACAAAAGAAAGATGAACATTGTTTCACGAGGCGGATCACTTGTTTTTGCCTGGATGTGTATGACAGGCAACGAAAATCCGTTCTATGAATATTATGATGAAATTCTCGACATCTGCCGTGAATATGACGTTACAATTTCTCTCGGTGACGCTTGCCGTCCCGGTTGTCTTGCAGACGCGAGCGACGTTTGCCAGATTGAGGAGCTTGTAAGGCTCGGCGAGCTGACAAAACGTGCGTGGGCAAAGGATGTTCAGGTTATGGTTGAGGGACCCGGTCATATGCCTATGGACCAGATTGCGGCAAATATGAAAATTCAAAATACAATCTGCAACGGTGCACCTTTCTATGTTCTCGGACCGCTTGTTACCGATATTGCACCGGGTTACGACCACATTACTTCTGCTATCGGCGGTGCAATTGCGGCGGCTTCGGGTGCGGCTTTCCTCTGCTATGTTACTCCTGCCGAGCATCTTGCTCTGCCTAATGTTGAGGACGTTAAGCAGGGAATCATAGCATCAAAAATTGCCGCTCACGCCGCAGACATTGCAAAGGGCGTAAGAGGAGCAAGAGAGATTGACGACAAGATGGCTGACGCAAGAAGAAAGCTTGACTGGGAAGCGCAATGGGAATGTGCAATTGACCCAGAAACAGCCAAAAAGATTCGTGATGACAGAAAGCCTGAGCACGACGACACCTGTTCAATGTGCGGTAAATTCTGCGCCGTAAGAAGCATGAACAAGGCTCTCAACGGCGAGCATATTGATATTTTATAATTAAATCTGAGACGAGTGCCTCGACACGCTAATCGAGCAGACAGGTTGATATTTGTCAAACTTTCTTTGCCCTAACCGTTTCAGAGCAATTTTCAATATAGTAAAAAAGTGCTGTTGCAGTTAAATTTGCAGCAGCACTTTTATTCTGTTATAGAATTATACAGATAAGTCCGTTACAGCCGTCATTGATGATTTTTTCTATTGTTTCCCCTATCTTCCTGCGAGCGTCTGATGGCATTCGTGAAAGCTTATTGTGCAAGCCCTCGTTTACAAGCTCGTGAACAGACTTGCCGAAAATGTTGCTTTCCCATATCTTTTCGGGATTTTCTTCGAACTCCTTGAGCAGATATGATACAAGCTCCTCCGACTGCTGTTCCGAGCCGACTATCGGCGTTACCTCGGTTTTGGTTTCAACCCTCATCATATGAATTGACGGTGCACTTGCCTTGAGCCTGATTCCGTACTTGCCGCTTTGCTTGATTATCTGCGGTTCTTCGAGTGATAGCTCATCGATTGTGGGCATAACTATTCCGTAGCCTGTTTCCTTAACCTGCTCATATGCCTGAGCAATCTTGTCAAACTCTTTCTGCTTTCTTGAAAGATTGTTGATACATTCAAGCAGCTCGCACTCGTCTTTGATTTCAATTTCGGTTTCTTCAGAAAGTACCTTATAGAACAGCGAGGTATCAATTCCAACTGATATTGTTGCTATTCCTCTGCCGAGGTCGAGATTTGTAAGTCGGGCATCGTTGATGTATTCACACTCCGACAGCTCGTGAATTGTCTGCTGAACCTCACGTATTTTTTCAATCTTTTTTGCAGAGTCCTTGATTGAATTGAAAATTACAGATTTAAGCCAGTGTTCTTTATCAAGCTTTACAACCCACTTTGGAATGTCTACCTTGATTTCACGAATCGGAAATTCAAAGAGAAGCTGCGCAAGCACTCTTTTGATTTCGTTCTCGCTTAGCTCCATACAGCTGACGGGCAAAACAGGTACTTCATACTGCTTTGACATTTCTGCCGCAAGTGCAATAGTATGCTCTGACTCAGGCTTGGTTGAGTTCAGAAGAACAATAAACGGCTTATTGATTTCCTTAAGCTCATTGATAACACGCTGTTCGCTCTCAATATAATCCTCTCTGGGAATTTCGCTGAATGAGCCGTCGGTTGTAATTACAAGTCCGATTGTGGAATGGTCGGTGATTACCTTTTTGGTACCGATTTCAGCCGCATCATCAAACGGAATTTCCTTATCGGACCACGGTGTTTTTACCATTCTCGGCATATCCTCTTCGCTGTAGCCGAGTGCGCTGTTTACAATATATCCTACGCAGTCAATCATCCTGACCTTGAAGGTTGTGTTGTTTCCGAGATTTATTTCAACCGATTCTTCGGGAATGAACTTCGGCTCGGTTGTCATTATTGTTCTGCCTGCCGAGGACTGCGGAAGCTCATCAACTGTTCTTCTGTAGATGTTTTCATCCTTGATATTCGGAAGAACAAGTGAGTCCATAAAACGCTTGATAAAGGTTGATTTACCTGTTCTTACAGGTCCGACAACGCCGATGTACACATCTCCGTCGGTACGTCTGGAAATATCCTGATATACGTTTCTCTCTTCCATTGTCTTCCTCCTATATTTTCGGAATCAACAGCATCTGCGAGCTGTCAAGCGTAATATTTTCCGCAGAATTTTCCGAAAGCAGCAAATCAAGCCTTGTGTTGTGAGTTTTGGCTATATCCCACAGGCTTTCGCCCTGCTTTGCAAAATACAACGTCAAGGCACAGCTATCAGCAACAATCGGCTTATCTTCGAACAGTTCCATACCGCATACTGCTCTTAATCGCTCAGTCTTTTCAGCACAGGCACAGAGCTTTAATTCACATCTGACTTCAATTGTATTGTCATCGGCAAGCCTGAAGCTTATGCTTGAAGTATGCGGGTGAAGATTTTGTAAAGTGTTAAAATCGGAAGCGGTATTGAAAGTATGCTCATAATCGCAGGTGCGTTCAATTATAGTCGGAATACCGTCTTCATTCAGAGCAAGTATACAGATATTAATCTTTCCGCCTGCTTTTAGTCCGTTATCGTAATTTTGTTGCTCACAAGAAATACCGTCTGTAAAGATATCGAGTACCTTTGAAATTTTGCCGTTGTCAACCTTTACGGAGATTTTCTCCATCTGCGTTTCGCTCAGAGGCGCAACCACGTTTGAGAGTGAAAGCTGTTCAAACTGCGGCTTTGAGGCACATAGTACAGAATAGGAATCAACAATTATTTCCTCATCTTCGATTACATACCCTTCTTCTGTAACGCAGAGCATTATGTCGAGAACAATTGACGGCTTTTCGGAAAGCATATCATTTTTAAGCCTTATATCATATGACATAATGTCACACTCAACATTATTGATTGTCTTTTCGTCAATTCCTTCGCAGTCAATAATCTGATTGAACGGAAGAAGATAATCTATCTTTCCTATCTCGCCCGATTCGACATCGGTAATATAAAGAAGCTTTAGGTTTATTTCACCGTTAACCATCAGCTTGCCGGTAACTGCCTTTGCATCAGTAAGGCTTACATCAACTGATGAGCGCACAATTGACTCTATAGCAGGCTTATCGGCAACCGAAATTTCTTCGCATACATTAAACTGTTCCTGACAAAGAGATTTTAAATCGGTACAGCTTACCTTTTTCTTTAAAGATTCAATACTTGAATCATTTGATGAGTATATACTTGTCTTTGAACTTGATTTGACTTTTGCATACAGTGAAAAAGCCCCGTGCATAACAAGTCGTCTTGGGCTTAAAGCACGGCAGTTTATGTATTCTGATTTTGTTTTTGTAATAATTACAAGGTTATCGGGTGTTTCTTTAACAGAAAAGCTCTGCGAAAAATTTACGCTTTGCTCACAACACCTGATTGTCTTTTTTATGCTCTCAACGTACATTACATTGACAACGCAGGTTCCGTCAATCTGGAGCTGACCGCCCGAAAGGCTTTTTGACTGGATTTTTGGGGTTAAAGTGCATTTAAGAATTTTTTCAATATCCGGACAATAATCGGGCAGAGTAAGGTCAACGTCTGCGAGCTGTTCGGCAACCGTATCAAGCACCGTAACAGGGGTGCTAAACGTTCGGTTCTCCTGATTAAACTCCATATTTATCTCTCCTTTTGATTTTATATAATAAATATATTAGAGTGTTAATCAAAATATACCGTATATGAAAATTTGACATAAAAAAGCAACGTGACGTTGCATCCAGTTCGTGCAGACAGCTTCTGCTGATTTAAACCTCTGGTGCCCGAGCGCTATCGAGCAATTTCCTATGAAGTAAAAAATGAGCCGACAGACTGTCGGCTCATAAAAAATTATTTTTTTAAGTAAACGAAGAAATAAGGTCGGCTGCATACTTACGGATAAGCGTTGAATCGTGAACATTAACTACTCCGTCAAAGTTTACGTCAGCTCTTTTGAGCGCATCCGCAGACAATGTGGTTAATTCAGCCGCATATTTCTGAACAAGAGTTGCGTCTGTTACATTAATAATACCGTCGTCATTAACATCACCGTAAAGAATAGTTTCTATCGGCACGTTAAGTGTGATTCGACCTGAAAGCTTCATGTTTTCAAATCCGGGAGTTGAAGTTATATCAACAAACTTGCTGTAATCAACTGGATAAGCGGTAATTACGTCGTAATTATCATTTATATAAGCAACACCGAGGATTTCAACATCAAGGTCAATAGTTGTTTCACCTGTGCCGATAACATCAAAGGTAACAGTTACAAAATCTTTTTCTGTAGTAAAGTCATACAGTGCAAGGCTTGAGAAGTCGCCTCTGATTTTATTTGTCAGATTAGTGTTAATTACTGCATTTTTAACATTCGGCATTATACCGCTTGTGTTTTTCTGAGGGTCATATGAAAGCTTTGAGCTGTCATATGTAAGACACCACTGAGAATTTACAAGCTCCATTGATGACTTAAGCTTATAGGAAACTGTCACGGTAGAAGTATCCTTGTTGTATTCCTGAGAAACAGGTGAAAGAATATTGGAAGTTGCATTTACTTTTAACGTATCTGTTACCGGACTTGTTGTAGGCTCGGTTGTAGGTACTGTGACCGGTACAGTTGTAGGTTCGGTTGGTTTAGTAGTTGGCTCTGTGGGTTTTGTTGTGGGTTCTGTTGGCTTTGTAGTAACAGGAA
>JBJFHX010000063.1:0-4318 GCA_051893995.1 Ruminococcus sp. | reverse complement strand
GTCAAGAGTTGAACCGCAGACTGCGTCAAAGCAATCGGAAACGCCGAGAATTTCAACGATTTCTTCTGCAAACTTTTCATACTTTGAGGAACAGACTGCAATTTTTGCACCGTTTTCTTTAAGCTTAATGAGAACGTCTTTTACACCGTCGTAGAGCTTATTGAAATACTTTCCTTTTTCGTCGTAAAAGCTGCGGTAAAGCTCAACGCCCTCTATGCAATCCTCCTCCGAGAAGTGACATACGTTGCGAAATGTATCGATAAGCGGAGGTCCTATATATAATGTATAGTCGTCAAGGTCAGGTAGCGGCTTACCGAGTGCTGTTATTGCGTGTTCAAGCGATTTTCTGATTCCTCCGGCACTTTCGCTGATTGTGCCGTCGAGGTCAAAAAGAACATATTTATACTTAATCATCGAATTTACCGTCCGCCTTTGCCTGAAATTTTTCGGCTTTTACGCTCACTCTTGTGTGAGTGCCCTTAGCAATCAAGCCCTTTTTATCATACGCTTCAACGTCAAAATAAAACATTCTGCCGTCAATTTTTTTAAGAATTGCCTTTGCCGTCACCTCTGCCGCAATCGGAGTAGGACTTGTGTGCTCAATTGAAATCATAGTGCCGACTGTTGTAAGCTCTTCGTCAGCAAGCTCATTCTGAGCAAGCTCTGCGGCGGCATTTTCCATAAGAGCCACTACCGCAGGAGTTGCAAGCACCATAAGGCTTCCGCTGCCCATTGCACAGGCAAGGTTTTCTTCTTCAACCTTTATCGTCTTTGAAATTGTTTTTTCAGCCATAATTATCGCCTTTCCTGTTGTTTAAACAAATAAAATGTGATATAATTAGATTTAACGTTATGTTATCATAATACAATATATTTGAAAAATAGGCAAGTCATTGCCGAAAATTAATTTTAGGAGAGTTTAAAATGAAATTAGGTATAGTAGGTCTGCCGAACGTAGGCAAAAGCACACTTTTTAACGCAATCACAAACGCAGGAGCACAGAGCGCAAACTATCCTTTCTGCACAATTGAGCCGAATGTCGGTGTTGTTGCTGTTCCCGACAAGCGACTTGACGTTCTCGCTGAAATGTACGACCCCGACAAATACACTCCTGCATCAATCGAATTTGTTGATATTGCCGGTCTTGTTAAAGGAGCGTCAAAGGGTGAAGGTCTCGGCAACAAGTTCCTTTCAAACATCCGTGAGTGCGACGCTATTGTTCACGTTGTGCGTTGCTTTGAAAACGACGATATTATCCACGTTGAGGGCAGTATTGACCCGAAAAGGGATATTGAAACAATCAATCTTGAGCTGATTCTCTCCGACGTTGAAATGATGGAACGCCGAATTGACAAGACTAAAAAAATGCTCAAGGGCGATAAGAAATATCAGAAGGACATTGACTTTTACGAAAGAGTGTTAGCCGCTCTTGAGGAGGGCAAGCCTGCAAGAAGCGTTGAATGTGACGATGACGAAAAGGCATTGCTTTCAGACGTTGCACTGCTCACTAACAAGCCCGTAATTTATGCGGCTAATATGAGCGACGATGACTTTGCAAACGGCATTGACAGCAACTCAGGCTACAAGGCTGTTCAGCAGATTGCCGCCGAGGAACACGCAGGCGTTCTGCCGATTTGCGCACAGATTGAGGAAGAAATCGTTGAAATGGACAAGGAAGAAAAGCAGATGTTCCTTGCCGATATGGGACTTGAGGAAAGCGGTCTTGACAGACTTATCAAGGAGTGCTATGCGCTTCTCGGACTTATCTCCTACCTCACCGCAGGCAAGCAGGAGGTCAGAGCATGGACAATCAAGAACGGTACAAAAGCACCTCAGGCGGCAGGAAAAATTCACTCCGACTTTGAAAGAGGCTTTATCAGAGCAGAGGTTATCGCATATGACGATTTGATTGCGTGCGGAAGTATGACCGCCGCAAAGGAAAAAGGCCTTGTCCGCAGTGAGGGCAAGGAGTACGTTATGAAAGACGGCGACGTTGTTCTGTTCAGGTTTAATGTGTAATATAGCTTGATTTTATAATATAAAGGTCGGTAACTCCCAAATAACGGTATTACCGACCTATATTTTTTCTAATAATATATATTTTCACTATACTTTGTCAAATAACAGTGAAATTCTCTGGTACCTAAAAACAAAACTCCATTTTCGATATGCCATTTACCGCTTTGCCCTATTTGACTTAAATCCTTTGCGTATTCGTATGTGGTACTTTCGTTAGTATCACAATAAGTAATTATCAAAGTATCATCGCTGTCTATGTTGTATTCAAAATTTTTATCTACATATCTTCCTGTCCAAAATTTTGAAAATTCAATCTCAAAATCATCACCGTCAATAGAGTGCCATACAATATCTTCATATGGGTCAATTTGATATTGATTTTTTATATCCTCACATTGCAGTCTGTCATACGCATCAGGAATACTACCTATCACAATTCCGGTTATTCCAACTATTATGACAAGAAGTATGCCAATAATTCCTCCCAATAAAGGTATCTTATTTTTTCGAAAAAACTCCACTAATGGTTTATTTGGTTTTAAAGTTTCTTCTTTTACATCAACAGTATTCGCAGTTCCGCATTTATAGCAAAATTCATCGGCTTCTTTCATTTCCGCACCACATTTTGAGCAATACATTTTTACCTCCGTTTTATAAACGTTAAAACTCTAGTTTTTGTCCGCATTTTGAACAAAACTCGGCATTTTCCCTTAATTCCGAGTTACAATAAGGGCATATCCTGTGTTCAGGTAAGTTATCGGCTTTATCACTTACAGAACCATATATTCTTTCAAACTCTTCCTTGGAAATCTGACCGTTAAGCAACATCTGATTCAGGTTGGCAATATAATCACTTTCGTTTACCTCATCTAAATCAGCTGAATAATTATCGCACACTTTCTCAATATTATTACTGATTTCTTTTTTTACCGATAATCCTGATGCTTTTTCATTATTATGCTTTTGGCTTATTACTTCTTTATTTATACTGTGCGTATTTATATCCGCCGCCTCTCCCAAACCATAAAAGCAAAACGAAGAAATAATTGATATTAGTGTACCAAATATAATTACAACAAATCCAATTGTTATATATACGCTTGATAACATTCCGCCTACTAAAAATGCTTTTGACGCTGTACCAGCCATAATAAACATAACAATACCAATAATTATGCTCGCTAATATTCCAATAACAAACGTAATTTTTGCAAGTGTTTTTAGTTTTCGTCCTATATTTCTAAAAATAACGCTAAAAAATCCTGTTTCAGTCATTATAAAAACCTCACTACTAAATTCTTAATTATCTTTTAGGTCAGATATAAACCAATCGTCATTCTCTTTTATTAAATAAAAAACACCTTTTTCGTTACTTCTGTCACCATCAATTTCATCTGTGTATATCAACGATATATCTACTGTTGCAGAGTCCGAACTGATATTAATATTATTGTATTTTTCAATTGTAATGGAATCGTTTTCGGTTAATCCCATACCAATCCCAAAAATATCCTGTAAACTAATATCAATATCAATTAGTCCGTTAAGGAGTGCATTTCCTATTCCTAATGCCGATTTATAAGTTGTTCTTTTCTTGGAATCAAGGCAATCTATTACCCCCTCAATATCGCCTGAGTTATATGAAATTACAAATTTATTAATTCGTTCTTTTATCATATCAGTATCACTCTTAAACATATTACAAGCAGGTAAAAGCAAAACAATAATTAAAAATGATAAAACACTTTTGGCAATCATATTTGTTTGTTTCAATAAAATCCAACCTCTCTTTTAGATTTGAAATGTAATAATTATTTCTATCCGGATAAATATATTTTAGGACTATTTGTCCTATTTGTCAATAGGACTATATGTACTATTTTATAATTTATTCGGTGATTATTTTGAGATTAAGAATTAAAGATTTGCGTGAGGACAACGACCTGACACAAAAGGATATTGCAAAAATATTGATGTGCGACCAGTCGCTTTATTCAAAATACGAACGTGGCGAGCGTGACATTCCGCTTGTACTTTTAATCAAGCTTGCCGACTACTACGACACAAGTCTTGATTATCTTGTCTGTCGCACTAACAATCCGAAAAAATTTTAATTAACAAAATCCATACCAAAACAAAAAAAGCTCTCGACTGTAATCGGGAGCTTTTGTTGTTTGTTTAATATTCTACCGTTCTTCTCTGAAGTACGAAAGACCGAGAGATTGCGGGCCTTGGTTTTCTTTTTTGTTTTTGATGCTTACAAAAATAAGCACAACAATTGTAACAACATACGGAAGCA
>JBJFHX010000062.1:0-4336 GCA_051893995.1 Ruminococcus sp. | reverse complement strand
GGCATAGGACCGTCAGCAGCAGATACAACGAGGATAGCACCGTCCATCTGAGCAGCACCTGTGATCATGTTCTTTACATAGTCAGCATGTCCGGGGCAGTCAACGTGTGCATAGTGACGGTTAGCTGTTTCATACTCAACGTGAGCTGTGTTGATTGTGATACCACGCTCTCTCTCTTCGGGAGCCTTATCGATGTTAGCGTAATCAACGAAATCAGCGTCGCCTTCGAGGTTGAGAACCTTTGTGATAGCAGCAGTAAGTGTTGTTTTACCATGGTCAACGTGGCCGATTGTACCAATGTTAACATGGGGTTTATTTCTTTCAAATTTTTCTCTTGCCATTGGAAATTTCCTCCTTATTGGTTGTAAAAAGAATTTACAATAGATTTAATGATATTGTACCAATATTTTTCAAAAAAATCAATACATTTTTTAAAAAATTACGCTTAGAAAGCCGAATTAATCCTTCTTAGCTCTCTCGTTCATAATCTTTTCGGCAATATTCTTCGGAACCTCAGCATATGTGTCGGGCTCCATTACATACTGACCGCGTCCCTGAGTCTTGGAACGCATATCCGTTGCATAACCGAACATCTCTGAAAGCGGAACGTGAGCGATAACACGCTGAACACCGTTGTCAGCTTCCATGCTCTGAATCATACCACGGCGTGAGTTGAGGTCGCCGATAACGTCGCCGAGATACTCCTCGGGAGTGATAACAGTAACCTTCATAATCGGCTCAAGAAGTACAGGGTCTGCCTTCTTCATAGCGCTCTTGAATGCCATTGAACCGGCAATCTTAAATGCCATTTCAGAGGAGTCAACCTCGTGATATGAACCGTCATAAAGCTCAACCTTAACGTCAACTACGTTGTAGCCTGCAACAACACCCGAAAGCATTGCACCCTGAATACCCTGGTCAACAGCAGGAATGTATTCCTTGGGAATTGCACCGCCGACAATGTTGTTAACGAACTCGTATCCCTTGTCCTTGTTGGGGAATACGTTAATCTTAACGTGACCGTACTGGCCCTTACCGCCTGACTGACGAGCATATTTCTCATCAACGGAAGCTTCCTTGCGGATTGTCTCCTTGTAAGCAACCTGCGGAGCACCGATGTTAGCCTCTACCTTGAATTCACGGAGAAGACGGTCAACAATAATCTCAAGGTGAAGCTCACCCATACCGGCGATAATTGTCTGGCCTGTTTCTTCATCGGTATAAGCCTTGAAGGTCGGGTCTTCTTCTGCGAGCTTTGCAAGAGCGATACCCATCTTTTCCTGACCTGCTTTGGTCTTGGGTTCAATAGCAACACGGATAACAGGCTCCGGGAATTCCATTGACTCAAGGATTACGGGGTGCTTCTCGTCGCAGAGTGTGTCACCTGTAGTTGTATTTTTAAGACCAACGGCAGCAGCAATATCACCTGCGTAGCAGCAGTCGATATCTTTTCTGTCGTTAGCATGCATCTGAAGAATTCTGCCCATACGCTCGTTATTGTCCTTAACCGAGTTATAAACAGTTGTGCCGGCTGTAACGGCGCCTGAATATACACGGAAGAAACAGAGCTTACCTACGAACGGGTCTGTAGCAATCTTGAATGCGAGAGCAGCAAAAGGCTCTGAATCGGAAGATTTTCTCTCAATCTCGTCGCCTGTTTCGGGGTCAACACCCTTGATAGCAGGAACGTCTGTAGGAGCAGGCATATAATCAATAACAGCGTCAAGGAGCATCTGAACGCCCTTGTTACGGTATGAAGAACCGCAGGTTACGGGAACCATTGTGTTATCGATAGTAGCTTTTCTGATAACTTTCTTTATTTCATCAACTGTGATTTCTTCGCCGCCGAAGTATTTTTCCATAAGTTCCTCGTCGAGTTCAGCAACTGACTCGATGAGTTTCTCGTGATACTCCTCAGCTAAATCCATCATATTTTCGGGAATTTCTTCCTCGCTGTAATCTGTGCCGTCCTCATTGTGATAGATTTCAGCCTTCATTCTAACGAGGTCAATAATGCCCGTAAATTCGCTTTCAGCGCCGATAGGAAGCTGAATAGGAACAGCGTTACATTTAAGTCTGTCCTTCATCATCTGAACAACATGGAAGAAGTTAGCACCCATGATGTCCATTTTATTAACGTAAACCATTCTCGGTACGCCGTAGTTGTCAGCCTGACGCCAAACGGTTTCTGACTGAGGCTCAACGCCGCCCTTTGCACAAAGTACAGTTACAGAACCGTCGAGCACACGGAGCGAACGCTCAACTTCAACAGTAAAGTCAACGTGTCCGGGAGTATCGATGATGTTGATTCTGTGGGGCTTGTACTGCTGCTTGCTGCCTCTCCAATAAGCTGTAGTAGCAGCAGAAGTGATTGTGATACCACGTTCCTGCTCCTGAACCATCCAGTCCATTGTAGCAGCACCGTCATGTACCTCACCTATTTTATGGTTTACGCCGGTATAATACAGGATACGCTCTGTTGTAGTTGTCTTACCGGCATCGATGTGAGCCATAATACCGATATTTCTTGTCTGTTCAAGTGAAACCTGTCTTGGCATAAAATCCTCCTCTTAAAATTACACGGGTAAAAAAGATTACCATCTGTAATGAGCGAAAGCCTTGTTGGCCTCTGCCATCTTATGAGTATCCTCACGCTTTTTGAATGCGCCGCCCATGCTGTTTGTGGCGTCGAGAATTTCTCCTGCAAGTCTTTCCTTCATTGTCTTTTCACTGCGGGCTCTTGAGTAAGTTGAAATCCAACGAAGACCGAGTGTCTGACGTCTTTCGGGACGAACTTCCATAGGAACCTGATATGTGGCACCGCCGACACGGCGAGCCTTTACTTCGAGAACGGGCATTACGTTTTCCATAGCCTGTTCGAAAACCTCAAGCGGGTTATTACCTGTCTTTTCAGCAATAATGTCAAATGCACCGTAAACAATTTTCTGAGCAACGCCCTTTTTACCGTCGTACATAATGTTGTTGATAAGACGTGTTACAAGTTTTGAATTATAAAGCGGATCGGGTAATACGTCACGCTTCGCAATAGAACCTCTTCTTGGCACTTTGCTTCCCTCCTTCACAATAATTGAGATATCATAGGTACTCGAAAGCGACAAACTCCCGTATGCCAACAAGAACTTCTACTGCATTTATATAGAAAATTCCTGCCGCATAGCAGAACTTAATAATTTAAGTCAAGAGAGTTTTGTCAATTCCTAATTATTTACCTTTCTTAGGACGCTTTGCACCGTACTTTGAACGGCTCTGCATACGTCCGGAAACGCCCTGAGCGTCGAGTGTACCACGAACGATGTGATAACGAACACCAGGCAAGTCCTTAACACGGCCACCACGGATAAGAACAACGGAGTGCTCCTGAAGGTTGTGACCTACGCCGGGGATATAGGAACTGACTTCAATACCGTTAGAAAGTCTTACTCTGGCAATTTTTCTGAGCGCTGAGTTAGGCTTTTTAGGAGTAGCGGTCTTTACAGCAGTACAAACACCTCTCTTTTGTGGGGAGTTCTGGTCAATAGCAACACGTTTCTTTGAGTTCCAGCCCTTTAAAAGTGCAGGTGCCTTTGCCTTCTTTTCAGAAACCTCTCTGCCCTTGCGTACCAACTGGTTAAATGTAGGCATATTTTTCCTCCTTTCAAAAATTATTAAGAATTGAAAAACTGCTTTGCAAAGCAAAGCTTTAGTAAAGCACAATGTAATCTGCCCGAAAACAGGCGCACTTACAGAGTGCCCCACGATTTAACATTATAACCCACGCAATATCAATTTGTCAATACTTTATTTCAATAATGAACATTTTTTCTCTGCAATTATCAAAAACTATCTTAGTATCATTATTCCTTTCATATACTCCGACTCGTTATGTATATCGTATATGATTGACTTTTCCTCCTCCGTACAGCCAATCAACAGCTTTATCTCGGAATCCTTTTTCAGCAAATCGGCAGTACATATAATTGCATCAAGCTTTCTGTCGCCTTTAGTTCCAAGCCAGACGTCTATCCCTGCACCGTCCATTGATGAAGTATCTTTCAGATAACCGTAATCAACTCTGTATATGCAATCGGGATATTTCGGATGTGCAGTGCCTTTCGGTCTGTCAATGACAATTTCCGAATTTTCAATCAATCTGTCCAATAAATTCCAAAAATCATTATTAGGAACAATATTCATTTTATACCTCTCCGTCATTTTCTGATTATAATTTTTTATCCTATTATCCTTTTAATTCGGTTTTATTTTCTGTCGGGATTAGTGCCGTAAACCATAATTTAGCAAATTAACAATTAACAATGTACAATTTACAATTATGGTC
>JBJFHX010000061.1:0-17642 GCA_051893995.1 Ruminococcus sp. | reverse complement strand
TTTTGCATTATTCAATTGTTCATTGCGTTCATTATCCATTTTTTTACCTCTTTTTTATTCGGGTATAATTATCTTAATAAAATTTCATTCCATATAGTATTTATCAAGTTCCCATTTAATCGGGTTTGTGTCGATATATTCCCATATCTCGTCATAATCTTTTTGCGTTCTGATTATGTGGTCGTAGTATGACCTTTGCCATAAATCAGTCTTTGCCTGCCTGTTGGTATATCGCTTCAATGATGATACTAACTTTGGTATTATCTCATTGGCTCGGGTTTCATCTTCGTTTTCCGTAGGGGACGGCTTCCCAGACGTCCCGAACCCTTTATCATTTATCCTGTTCACCATAATTAGCAAATGTATGTGATTAGGCATTATTACATACTTTTCAATCTCTGTATTTTCATTGTGTTCGTTTATATATTCGATTGTTTGTTGTACTGTCAACCCAACGTCTGATAGTTTTACATACACATTTCCGTTATCATCACGTTCTGCGAGTGGGACGTCAGGGATGCCGTCCCCTACGATTTTTCCGAAGAGTACTTCTTTGTTTTTACTGCAAATCGTTACAAAATACGCTCCGTTTTTCGAATAATCGTAATTTTTAAGTCGTATTTGATTTCTTTTTTGCCATACCATTGTTTATTCAAAAATTAAAAGTGTTTTATATTATTATTAATCTTCTCAAACAAATCGGGGAGTCTTTTTTTGACATTGCAGGGTCTGAAGGTTTTTGAATCTACAAAGCCGTGTTCTGTTGAGCCATAGCCGAGCTCGGTTTCACTGCCGTCCGGCTCAATGCGCTTTACCGTGTAGGAAAACTCAATTCTTGCGGCTGACATAGCCGTACACCATGTGCGTATAATAAGCTCGTCCTCGTAGCAAGCGGGGAGCTTGAAGTGGCAGTTGAGATTTCTAAGCGGAGTCATAACTCCTGCCTCTTCCATTTCTGTATAGCTTGTGCCGAACATTTTTATATAGTCAGACCTGCCAACCTCGTACCAGACGGGATAATTTGAATGGTGCGCAATTCCCATTTTGTCGGTTTCGGCATATCTTACGGTGATTTTTGACCTTGAATGCATTTTAAATCCCCCTTTTTTAATTCGGAATTCGGAATTAATGGTCGGTCGAGTGCCTCGACACGCAAATTTTCGAATTTATAATAGTGCGTGTTGTTTGGATAAGTTTGTTAGTTGAATTTGTGTCGATATATCGGTAACGTTTAATTTTTTAGTGTAGGGAACAGTCTTGACTGTTCCGCAAAGTTTCAGCTGACCTATGGGTAATCGGAACGGTCAAGACCGTTCCCTACATTAGATAAAAATAAATACGAGCATTAAACCTTTAAATTATTGCAACCTATCCACTCGACCGAAACTCCACACTCCACTCTTATTTAGACGTCCAGATTCTGAACGTATTTTGCGTTCTTTTCGATAAATTCTCTTCTCGGCTCAACCTTGTCGCCCATAAGGATTGTAAAGGTTTCGTCTGCGGCTTCGGCGTCGCTTAATTCAACTCTGAGCATAAGTCTTGTTTCGGGATTCATTGTTGTTTCCCAGAGCTGTTCGGAGTCCATCTCACCAAGACCTTTATATCGCTGAATTTCGGTTTTGCCCTCAATCTGCGAGAGAATCTGGTCACGCTCCATATCGGAATATGCGTACTTATGCTCCTTGTTCTTCGTGATTCTGTAAAGCGGCGGCTGTGCAATATAAACGTGGCCGAGCTCTACAAGAGGACGCATATATCTGAAGAAGAATGTAAGCAGAAGCGTTCTGATGTGCGAGCCGTCAACGTCGGCATCCGCCATAATAATTACCTTATCATATCTTAATTTTGAAATATCAAAATCATCGCCGATACCCGTTCCGAGTGCGGTAATTACGGGCATAAGCTTGTCGTTGCCGTAAACTCTGTCGATTCTTGCCTTTTCAACGTTGAGCATTTTACCCCAGAGAGGAAGAATTGCCTGAATTCTTCTGTCACGTCCGCCCTTTGCAGAACCGCCTGCGGAGTCACCCTCTACGATGAAAATTTCGGTTTCACTGCTGTCCCTCGACTGGCAATCGGCAAGCTTGCCGGGGAGCTGAGCCGATTCAAGCGCAGACTTTCTTCTTACGCTCTCTCTTGCCTTTCTTGCGGCTTCTCTTGCCCTTGCGGAAGCGAGCGATTTTTCAAAAATTGCCTTTGCAACGGCGGGATTTTCTTCAAGATAAACCGACAGCTTTTCACGCATCAGCTTATCAACCATTGTTCTTACCTCGGTGTTGCCGAGCTTTGCCTTGGTCTGACCCTCAAACTGCGCCTCCTTGAGCTTTACGCTGACAATTGCAGTCAGGCCTTCTCTTACGTCCTCGCCGCTTAAATTCTTATCGTTGTCCTTTAATTTGCCGAACTTGCGTGCGTAGTCATTCATAACGTAGGTAAGCGCACGCTTGAATCCCTCCTCGTGAGTACCGCCGTCTGTGGTGTGGATATTGTTGGCAAATGTTAAAATATTTTCGTTGTAGCTTTCGTTGTACTGCATTGCAATTTCAACTGCAATAGTATCTTCCTCGTTTTTTGCGGCAAAGTAGATTACGTCGGGGTGGATAACCTCGAGCGAGCGTTTTTTGTGGATAAAGTCGATAAAGCTCTTGATGCCGCCCTCGTAAACAAAGTTGTTTTTGATTATATTTTCAGTGTCACGCTCGTCACGCAGCTCAATATGAACACCTGCATTGAGGAATGCCTGTTCACGCAGACGTCTTTCAAGCACAGAGTAATCGTAAACGGTGGTTTCCTTGAACACCTCGGGGTCAGCCTTGAATCTTACCTCTGTTCCCTTTACGTCTGATTTGCCGATTTTTTCAAGAGGAGTGATGATTTTACCTCTCTCATAACGCTGAAAATAAACGTCCTCACCGTCGCAGACCTTAACCTCGAGCCACTCAGAAAGTGCATTTACAACAGACGCACCAACGCCGTGCAGACCGCCGGAAACCTTGTATCCGCCTCCGCCGAACTTACCGCCTGCATGAAGCACGGTGAATACTACGGTAACGGCAGGAAGTCCTGTTTTGCTGTTAACGCCGACGGGAATACCACGTCCGTTGTCGGTTACTCTGATAATGTCGCCGTCCTCGATTACGACGTCGATTTTTGTGCAGTAGCCTGCAAGAGCCTCGTCGATTGAGTTATCAACAATTTCGTAAACAAGGTGGTGAAGTCCTCTCGGACCTGTCGAGCCTATGTACATACCGGGGCGTTTTCTTACGGCTTCAAGACCTTCGAGAACCTGAATTTCATCAGCGCCGTATTCCTGCTCGACCTTTGTCATTTCAACCTTTGATTCATCGCTGAAATCCTCAATCTTTTCGGAATCGGCATCAAGCTCCTCTTTGTTGTTATTTTCAATTTTCTCAATCAATTCATTTACTTCGTAAACTTCTTTATCCATACTTTACCTCCGTGGCGTATTGCAGACCTCAATAAATTAAGTCGCTTTGCCGGTTTAAATACATATTATTCGTTACTTTTTAAGTTTTACACCGGTGTAGAGAATAGTCTTGACAATTCCGCAAAAATACAGCAAACATCTGAAATTATCGGAACGGTCAAGACCGTTCCCTACATTTATTTTGCAATAATGCAGCTAAAATGTTTACTTTTTAAATTCCACAAAATACGGTATCAGGAAAAATCCAGCCGTTACTGCAATTATGTTCATAATTATCATTCCGATAAGGTTTGTACCTGCTATCATATACAGCGCCAGAACGTCAAAAATTGCAGTAATAAATGCAATTATTAAAAATAAAATTAAAATTTTCTTTTTTGACGTCTTGAATTTTTTGCCGCAGTGGTAGCATGTACTTTCTTTTTTGTTCAGTTCTTTTTTAACGTCTTTGTATCTGTAAATTGTCTTACAGTGCGGACAAACCGGTAATTTAAACATACTTATCAGAATTTCCTGTTAGCTGAATATCTGTTGCCGTCGGGCTTTTTCGGCTCTTTTTCCTGTTGTTCGGGAATATAGTGGCGTGTTCTTGTCATTTTTGCAGAGCTGTCGGAATGAATCTTCTTAAGCGGAACGTCGTCGGACGAATGTTTTTCACTTACGTCCTTGATTACCGGAACGTAGCTTTCGCTGTTATCGTCTGTTTTTTTAATTTCTGATGAGTCAGACACAAGCTCATCGTCCCTGAGTTTTTCTCTTGCGGCGTTGCGTTCAGCCTTAATCGTATTGAACACGTCGGAATTAATTTTAAATACCGAACCGGTTTCTGACGACGCACCGAATGTATAGCCTTCGTTTTCTTCAAGCTCAGCTGTCATAAGATTGTCGGAATATTCAATTCCTGCTTTTCTTGCCTCCATAGACTTTTTGTACTTTTTAAGCGGTACGAATTTTACGAATTTCGGAGAAATAACCGTAAAAATCACAAGCGGAACGGCAACAAGCAGAATTCCGAGAGGATTATATGCAAGACCTGCAAAAATCCACCCTGCCATAATTGCAACGGCAACTACAGCCGCAAGCGCAAAAGCAAGAATTACCTTGCGGTTAACTACAACCTTGCTTTCCTTTCCGCATCTTTCGCACACGTATTCAGCCTTCCTTCTGCTTGCGTATGCGGATATGTATGAAATCCGTTTTGAACAATAAGGACATTTCCTATTTTCCATATATGTCACCTCTGTTTTAGTCCGCCCTATAAGTCGGTACTTAGCTAAACCTCAGTATCTCAGGAGTCTTACCTTTTTTCGGCTCTGACGCAAGATACAACTAATGCTCATCTTGTTTATTTCATTTTAGCTGAAACATTTAATATTTCTTATTGGGCAACCACATAGGGCTGACCCTACAGTGTAATTAATATCGTTTACTTTTTTCCGTAGGGACACGGCTCGCTGTGTCCACACAAAAATTGCCATCCGATTTTTCTCTAACTGCGTGTCGAGGTACTCGACATTCTCAGCAAAAGCGTTTTTGTCGAAAGCTGGGTGATATACACAACGGTTCTGCCCTGCTTTTCGCACACGACAAACGACTTTGGCAGTTCGTACGAAACGTTTACAACCTCGCCGTTTTTCTCGGCATTTGCAAGAAAATCCCTCGTCTTTTTTGAAACGGTGCAGGCGTCGATATCAAACATTGCAACAATACTATCGGTTGTGATAACCGTTTCCTGTCCGAGATGAAGATACATCAGCAGACCTCCCCGTTTTTCAGCAGAAAGATTTTTCCCTTTTTGAGCTGTTCCTTGTTTGACTTTTCGCAACAGGTTATAAAAACCTGACAGCCCTTAAGCTCGTTGAGCAGAAAATCCTGACGTTTTGAGTCAAGCTCGGAAAGCACGTCGTCGAGCAGAATAACAGGCTCTTCGCCCATTCTTTCCTTAAGCACAGACGCTTCGGCGAGCTTTAATGACAAAACTGCACTTCTCTGCTGTCCCTGAGAGCCGAAGGCTCTGGCATTTCTGCCGTTTATCAGAATTTCAATATCGTCCCTGTGCAGCCCGAAGTTGGTAACACCTGTGCGGATATCGTCTTTTCTGTTGTCGTTAAGCTTTTTTCGGAACTTTTCTGCAATTTCTTCTATGCTGTCGGAGATTTCTGCGTCAATTGAGGAAATGTATTTTATCTCCAGATTTTCGCTGTTTTTTGAAATTCCGTCGTGGTAGCTTTTTGCCCTCTGAGAGAGCATTTCAACATAGTCCATACGCTTTTTTATAAGCATTGCGCCGTTTTTAATAAGCGGCTCGTCCCATACGGGAAGTGTGTCCTCAAGCGACGGACGTCTGTAAATATCTTTTAAAAGCGAATTTCGCTGTACTAAAACTCTGTTGAATTTTGAGAGGATTACTGCGTTTTGCAGTTTTTCCCTGCAAATTGCGCTGTCAATGAATTTTCTTCTTTGCGAAGGTCCTCTCTTTATCAGGTTGAGATGCTCGGGCGAAAACACTACTGCGCAGAATTTTTCAATAAGCGCCGCAGCAGATTTCTTTTCAACTCCGTTAATTTGAAGTTGCTTTTTATTGCCGCTAAACAACAGCTTTGCAGTCTGCTCACGTTCCTGCCCGAAAAATCTCATTTCAAGCCTTGCAAAATTTTCGTCCCACCTGATAATTTCGCTGTCCTTTGCATTTCGGAAAGAGTGTCCTCCGCAGAACAGCCAGATTGCCTCAAGCAGGTTTGTTTTTCCCTGAGCGTTGTCACCGTATATGATGTTCACGCCCTCGCAGGGCTGTATTATGTCATTTTTCAGATTTCTGTAATTTTCAAATTTTATTGCTAACACTCTCATAGTTTTACAATTAACAATTAACAATGTACAATTAACAATTTCGGTCGAGCAGATAGGTAGCAATTAATCAAAAGTTTAATGCCCGAATTTATTTATATTGCGGCTGAAAGCCGCCAGCTTAATTGTTAATTTTTAATGGTTAATTGTTAATTAATTTCATTCTACTTCTAATTTTAAACCGTCAAAAACTGCAAAATCGCCCTTGCGCATCTTTTTTCCCCGCATTGTGCAAATTTCGCCGTTTACCTCGACCTCGCCGTTCTGAATAACAATCTTTGCCATTCCTCCTGTGTCAACAGCTCCGCCGAGCTTGAGTAAATCCTGTAATTTTATAAAATCGCTGTCAATTTTAATTTTCTCAGTTCTCATTTGCAAGCCTCATCGGAAGTACGAAGCACAAAAATGCGTCGCCTTTTACGGGTTTTATAATCATCGGAGCAGTCGGTCCGTTTAAAATCAGCTTGATTTCGTCTGTATCGGTATTCTTAAGAGCGTCGAGCATATAGCGGTTGTTAAAGCCGATTTCAACCGAGTCGCCGATTATCGGAACCGACAGCACGTCGCTTGCCTTACCAACGGCTGACGCACACGAAAGCTTGATTTCATCGTCGGCAAAAATGCACCTTACGGGGCTTTGCACTCTGTCGTTATTGAGAAGCGACATTCTCTCGATTGCATCAATGATATTTCTTGTATTCATCACGATTTCGGTTTTAGCCTCTTTCGGAATTGTTGTATTGTAGTCGAGGAATGTGCCCTCGATAAGACGTGAAATAACTCGGTAATTTCTCACCTTGAAGGTGATATGACGCTGACCGATGATTATTTCAACATTTTCCTCATCATCTGTTAAAAGTTTAAGAACCTCCTGCTGGGTTTTTCCCGGCACTACAAAACTTGTTTTGCTTTCACTGTCAACAATTTCATTTCTGATAGCCATTCTGTAGCCGTCAACAGCGACAATTCTGAAGTTGCCGTTTTCAATTTCGAACAGAGAGCCTGTGTAAATCGGCTTTGCAGTGTTTTCGCTGACCGCATAAACCGTCTGACGGATCATTTCTCGCAGGATTTTTGAGTTGACATTAATTCCGTCAGTCTGTTCAAAGCTCGGTAAATCGGGATATTCAACGGACGACATACCTACAATCTGGTAGTCAACGTGACCGCAGGTTATGTAAGTGACCATTCTGTCGTCGGTTTCTATCATCACAATTTCCTCGGGAAGCCGTCTTACAATATCCAGAAACAGCTTTGCACTGACAACTATTTCGCCCTCGGACTGAATTGTAGCTTCTATGTCAGTTGTTATACCGATTTCAAGATTATATCCAGAAATATTTAGCTTGTTATCGTATGCTTTTATCAGTATGCCTTCAAGTGCAGGAATAGCAGCCTTTGTAGAAACGGCTCTTGAAACATTTGACACTGCATTTGCAAGGTCTGTTCTTAAACATGAAATTTTCACGGCAGTTTTCTTCTCCTATCTTAATAATATTTATTTATTCGTAGTCGTAGTAGGTGATGTTAAAACATAGAAAAAACTAAAATTAAGGCTTGTACATTAAGTTTTTACGTCCACAAGGTAAATTTATAAATGTTTATAAATGCTAAACAAAATTCAACAAATTTTTAACATTCAACAATGCGTTAATTTATGTTAGTGGAATGTTTATTAAAATGTTAATTTTAGTCCGTCCTATAAGTCGGCAATTAACTATACCTCGGTAGCTCGGAGTCTGATATATTTCTGATTCTGACGCAGGAAACTACTTTACATCATCTGATTTTCAACGTATCAATTATTGCAATTAATCTACATTTCAAATTTGCCCGCAGGGGTTACCCTGCCGCAGGAAACTACTTTACGTCATCTGATTTTCAACGTATCAATTATTGCAATTAATCTACATTTCAAATTTGCCTGCAGGGGCTACCCTGCTACCTGTCCCTGATATTTTTGATTGTATCGTCAATGATTTCCTTGATTTTACGGTCTTTTTCCATCATTTGCTGAACCTTTTTCAGCGTGTAGATAATTGTTGAATAGTGCCTGTTGCCGAACTCCTCGCCGATTGCAACCATAGAAAGAGTTGTCAGCTCCCTTGTAACATAAATTGCAATATGACGTGCGTTGCTGATGTTTGCGCTCCTGTTTTTCTGAGAGCGGATTTCCTCGGCTGAAACGCCGTAGGTTCTTGCAACCTCGTCAATGATTCGCTCAACCGTAACCTCGGGCGGAACATCGTTATTTAAAATATCGACAATAACCTCCTGAACAGAAGAAATTGTCGGCTTTTCGTGATTTAAAAGCGACTTTGCTTTGAGCTTTTTTACAGTGCCCTCAAGCTGGCGGATATTTGATTTAATTTTTGAGGCGATATACTCGCATACCTCGTTTGACATATCAATTTCAAGAAGCTCAGCCTTGCGCTTGATAATTGCAATTCTCGTTTCAATATCGGGCGGCTGAATATCGGCAATCAGATCCTGCTCAAAGCGTGAACGCAGACGGTCGTCAAGCGTTTTGATTTCCTTGGGCGGACGATCAGATGTGAGAACGATCTGCTTTTTGGCGTCATAAAGTGCGTTGAAGGTGTGGAAAAATTCCTCCTGCGTACTCTCCCTGCCGCCGATAAACTGAACGTCATCGACAAGCAGAATGTCAGCCTGTCTGTATTTGTGTCTGAAATCGCTCATCTTTGCAAGGCGCAGAGATTCAATAAGCTCGTTTGTAAAATCGTCACCCTTTATGTAGCAGATAACTTTTGAGGGGTCGTTTTTCTTGATTTCATTGCCGATTGCATAAAGCAGGTGAGTTTTGCCGAGTCCCGAGTTTCCCCAGAGAAAAAGAGGATTGTAAGCGTGCGACGGGTTTGTTGCAACCGCAAGGCAAGCCGCATGGGCAAACTTGTTTGAAGAGCCTACAATGAAGGTGTCAAAGGTGTATTCGTAATTTGTGTCTTTAACCTCTTCCTTGATTTCGGGAGTTTTTGACTTATACTCCTCAACCTCTTCGGGAGTTTTGAATGAAACAATAAATTTATTTTGAAAAACAGCCTCAAAAGCCTCATTTAAAAGCGGAATGTAACAGCGTGTTAAAGTCTGGCGGTGGAAATCGTTTGGAACAACCAGATATGCTGTGTTGCTTTCAAAGTCGAGTTCCAGAGGTTTGATTCTGCTAATCCAGGTGTTGTATGCGACGTCGGTTATTTTGGTTTTGCAATAGGAGCAAATGACCTCCCAAGCATCATCAAATGAATCCATCAAATTCATACCTTCCTCTCATAAAAATGCAGTCAGAATTTGCACTTTTTTAAATTTCCGAATTTTATCCCATTATTAAAATATCATTCCATATAATTATACCTCAAAATCGCCGATAATGCAAGTATTTTAGTACGTTATATAAATCGGTTATGAATTATAACTCGGTATCTCGGGAGTCAGACATTTTTCTATGTCAGACGCAAGAAACAACTTACGTTAGCTGTTTATATGGATATAGATTTAAAATTTGTTTTTATTTCATAGGGACATAAAGTGTCCACACAAAAATTTCAACGCAATTTTTGTGAATGGGACGTGTAGGAACCCGTCCCCTACGGAAAGGTTTGTTTGTTACTATAATGTTGATATAATCGTTTGCGTTTGATAGTCAACACAGACACGGAGTGAGTGTCCCTATGACTGAAAATGAAACGTTTGTATAAAATTGTCGCTCACAAAAAACGTTACCGATATATCAATCTATAATTCGGGCAACCGTTTTTACCAAAATAACCGATTTTCCACTCGATTTGCCCGCCGAGGCACTCGGCTAAATTATCGTTTAAATAAAAGACTAAAACAGGGAACAGTTTTGACTGCTCCCTGTGTAATAAAATTTATTCGTTTTTGTATAATTGTTTGTCACGCATCTTCTTTTTGTTTCTGACAACAAGAAATATTACAGCTCCGATAAAAATCAGGATACTGATTATTTGCGAGGTTGAAAGTCCGAATAAAAAGCCTCTGTAGGTATCTCCTCTTAAAAATTCATCTAAAAATCTGATTATTGAGTAGCTTATCAGATAAATTGCAAAAAGACTGCCTTTAAAACTGTTCTTTTTAAGAAAGTGTGCCAGCACAAAAAACAGAGCAAGATTCAGTCCTGCTTCAAGAAGCTGAACAGGAAATCTCTGAACATCATTAAGTGTGGGTACAAGCTCGTTTCCGTGAATAGTTATTCCGATAGGGCTTTCGATTCCGTAACAGCAGCCACCGAGAAAACAGCCTATTCTTCCGAAGAAGTGAAACAGCGGAACCATCGGCGCACATATGTCTGAATATTCGCCTAAATCAAGCTTTTTCTTTCTGCCGTAGATTATTCCTACAGCCATTCCTCCGAGAAGTCCGCCGTAAAAAACCGAGCCGCCGAAAACTATAACAAACATCTTTATAAAAGACTGGAATGACGTGATTAGAAACGACCAGTTTTTTATCACCTCGACAACTAAGGGAATGTTGGTAATGCCGTAAAGAATGTGACCGCCGAAGAAAACTCCGATTGCGCTAATCAGCATAAAAACAATGTAGTCGTTATTGTCGTGACCTCTTTTTTTTGCAGTTCTGCAGACATAAATTCCCGCAGTGAATACACCTGCAAGCACGCACAGCATATATGTAGATATTTCTTTTCCGAATATATTTAGATAAGGAAGCATATTTTCTCTCCAAAAAAATCAACCTCCTGTTTTTGACAAGAGGTTGACATAAAATTGCTGATTCAGTTTCAATTACTGAAGAAGTTCTGAAAGTGCGCTTAAATCAGACTGATTGATGCCCTGTGCAACACCGCCGATAACAGCAGTTGCGCAAGCAACAGTGCAGATTACGCATACGCAGGAAATACCTGCAAATACAACTGCAATAATGCCTGTTACAAGACCGGCTGTAGCCATACCTGTGTTACCGCCCTCTTTGCGGCCTTTAACACCCATAACGATTGCAACAATACCTACAGCAAGTGCGATAAACACGAGAGCAAGGTTGATGAATCCGAGAGGTGCAAAGTCAGCAATTAAAGATAATACGATAGCAACGATTCCGAGAATCATAGCAAGCATACCCTTATTACTATTCTGTCCCATATTCTAACCTCCAAAATAATTTATTGTTCCCATAAAGAACAAATATATACTACCATATTTTCACAATTCTGTCAATTAATTTATGCAAAATTATTCTGATAATTTGATTATTAATATACAATTTGTGTATTATAACAATTTTATGAACTATTTTTATAAAATGTTTATATATAATAGCTTATAAAAGTTATTATATATTGCTTTTATTTTATAGAAATTACTTCTTTTCCGCCCATATAAGGTCTTAATGCAACGGGAATATTAACCGAGCCGTCCTCGTTGAGGTTGTTCTCAAGGAACGCAATAAGCATTCTCGGCGGAGCAACAACTGTGTTGTTGAGAGTGTGTGCAAAGTACTTTTTGCCGCCCTCACCCGATACTCTGATTTTAAGTCTGCGAGCCTGAGCGTCACCGAGGTTTGAGCATGAGCCTACCTCGAAATACTTTTTCTGACGAGGTGACCACGCTTCAACGTCGAGTGAACGAACCTTTAAATCTGCAAGGTCGCCTGAGCAACATTCGAGGGTCCTTACCGGAATATCCATTGAACGGAATAAATCAACTGTGTTCTGCCAGAGCTTGTCAAACCACATTTCACTTTCTTCTGGTTTGCAGACAACAATCATTTCCTGCTTTTCAAACTGGTGGATTCTGTAAACGCCTCTCTCCTCAATGCCGTGTGCACCCTTTTCCTTTCTAAAACAGGGTGAGTAGCTTGTGAGGGTGTAAGGGAGATTTTCTTCCTTGTTGATTGTGTCGATGAACTTACCAATCATAGAATGCTCGCTTGTGCCGATAAGATAGAGGTCCTCTCCCTCAATCTTGTACATCATTGAATCCATTTCTGCAAAGCTCATAACGCCAGTTACAACGTTGCTTCGAATCATAAAAGGAGGTACGCAGTAGGTAAACCCTCTGTCAATCATAAAGTCACGGGCGTATGAAATTACTGCGCTGTGCAGTCTTGCAATATCGCCCATAAGATAGTAAAATCCGTTGCCTGCAACCTTTCTTGCGGAGTCAAGGTCAATGCCTTTAAGCTTTTCCATAATGTCAGTATGGTACGGAATTTCGTAGTCGGGCACTACAGGCTCGCCAAAACGCTCAATTTCTACATTCTGCGAATCGTCCTTGCCAATCGGAACTTTTTTGTCAATAATCTGCGGAATCTGCATCATAATCTCGGTTACCTGCTCGGAAAGCTTTGTTTCCTTTTCTTCAAGTTCAGCAAGGAGCTGTGCCTGACGTGTAACCTCGTCTTTAAGAGCCATTCCCTCTTCCTTTTTGCCCTGAGCCATAAGTGCGCCGATTTGCTTTGAAATTTTGTTGCGGTTCGAGCGCAGCTCGTCAGCCTGCTGTTTAACGGCACGGCTTTCAGCGTCAAGCTCGATTACCTTGTCAACAAGCTCAAGCTTGTTGTCCTGAAACTTCTTTTTTATGTTTTCCTTTACTGCGTCGGGATTTTCCCTTAAAAATTTAATATCAATCATTTTTATTTCTCCTCAATTAATATATTTTAATTAACAATCTACTATTAATGGGACGTCTGGGAAGCCGTCCCCTACGGATATAGAGAAAACGTTTGTATTTCATTTCGTAGGGGACGGGTTCCTACACGTCCCTAAACATTTCCGATATATCAATCAATCCGCAGAAAACAATCTTTTCCATACAACACTCACTATTTAAAATTTGGAGTGAAGTGAACTTCAATTGTTAGTTATTAATTGTAAATTAAATATTTCTATTTTAATTTATTTGACAGTTCTGTTAACTCCTCATCAGAGTAAAACTCAATCTGCAAAATTCCGCCCTGCTTGCCCTTGTTCTTTGAAACCTTGATTTTTCTGCCAAGGCTTTCATTCAGCGCAAGCTCTACCATACTGTAGAACGACGGCTTCTTTTCGGACGTTTCTTCTTTTTCGGGTTTCGGCTTTTGCTTGCAGATTTTTTCAACCTGACGAACAGATAAATCCTTTTTGATTATCTCCTCAGCAAGCTCCTGCATAAGCTTTTCGTCCTCAAGCGTGAGCAACGCTCTTGCGTGTCCTGCCGAGATTTTTCCGTCTGACACTAAATCAAGAATACTCTGCGGAAGCTTTAAAAGTCTTAAAGCGTTTGTAATTGCAGGTCGTGACTTTCCTACCGACTGTGCAACCTCTTCCTGTGAAAAACCGTGCTCTTCAATCAACACCTGATATCCGAGTGCCTCTTCAATCGGAGTTAAGTCCTCACGCTGTAAATTTTCTATCAGCGCAATTTCCATTGTTTCCGTGTCGCCGAGCTCTCGTATAATTACGGGAACTTCCGTTATTCCCGCCATTCGACAGGCACGGTAACGTCTTTCCCCTGCTACAATCTGATAGCCGCCTAAGGGCAACGGACGTACAAGCAACGGCTGAAGAAGTCCGTGCTTTGAGATGCTTTCTGCAAGCTCGCTTAACGCTTTTTCGTCAAACTCTTTTCTCGGCTGAGAACGGTTCGGCTCAATTTCTGAAATTTTCAGCGTTACGCTTCCGTTGTTGTCCTCACTGTCGTTTTCTATAAATATGGCGTTCAGCCCTTTGCCGAGTCCGCCTAATTTTTTAGCCATTGTGTCGCTCCTTTGCTATAATTTCCTTTGACATTTCCATATATGACTGACTGCCCTTGCAGGATTTGTCGTAGTAGATTACGGGCATACCAAAGCTCGGTGCTTCGGAAAGTCTTACGCCCCTCGGAATGACGGTTTTGAAAACCTTGCCCGGAAAGAATTTTTTGACTTCGTTTACTACCTGCTGAGTAAGATTCAGTCTGCCGTCATACATTGTCAGCAAGACACCCTCAAGCTCAATTGAATAGTTGTACTGGCGCTTGATTCGCCTTACCGTATTCATAAGCTGTGACAGTCCTTCAAGTGCGTAATATTCGCACTGAATCGGAACTAAAAACGTGTCTGCTACAGTGAGTGCGTTTGCGGTAATAAGTCCGAGCGACGGAGGACAGTCGATGATTATGTAATCGTAATACTGCTTAATCGGTAGGAGTGCATTTTTTAGAAGTGCCTCACGGTGGTTTTTCTCTGCAATTTCAAGCTCTGCCGCCGCCAAATCAAGACTTGACGGAAGAATGTGCAGATTTTCATAAGGCGTTGTAAGAACACACTGCTGTGCCTTTGCTCCCTCAACAAGAATGTCATATGTTGAATATTTTACCTTACTTTTATCAATTGCAACACCGCTTGTTGCATTTCCCTGTGGGTCTGCGTCAACAAGCAGAGTCTTTTTGCCCTGTGCGCCAAGGCAAGCCGCAAGATTAACGGCGGTTGTGGTTTTGCCGACACCGCCCTTTTGATTTGATATTGCTATAATTTTTGCCAATAAAATCACCTTAATAATTAATTGAAAGCTTATTCATAATACTTTTAAATTATAGCATATTTATAATGTGTTTTAAAGCATATTTTGAAAAATAATGAGATTTTTTAATTGTTTAACAGATAAAATGTTTCACGTGAAACAACGCAGAATATTTTTGACATAAACAAAGCTCCCGATAAATTATCGGGAACTCTGTTTTGGTTTATTCGGTATAAATTGTATTTAATTATTACTTTGACCAGTAAATGTTGCTTCCGCTTTGCTTGAGGCTGCCGTGATCTGCTCTGAATGCTCTTGCCTGAGTAGTATAGTTGTAGCAGTATGTGTACTTTGATGATGAGTTAAGGAATACCATACAGCTTCCGTTGGAGTCTGTTGTTCCGCTGATGTCAGTACTATACGGGTCAAATTCATCTGTAATCTTGAACACTGTTCTTGCGGCTGACTTAATCATCATTGCATTTGATGCAGAGCCGTTTGTTTTTGTATTATTTCTGATTATGTTCCAGCCGAAAAGCTTGATGTCTGCTGTATTAAAGCCTGATGCGTTTGCGTAAACTCCGCCGCCTTCTTTTCCGCAGACATTGTTTTCAATGGTTACATTTCTAAAGTAATGATTTGTACTTGACAGCTGTCCGAGGTAAATTCCGCCGCCGTTTCCATCTGCTTTGTTGTTTCTGATTGTTACATTATCCAATTCGATATCTGTATGCTCAACGACATAGATTGAACCGCCGTCTTCTTTTGCATAATTTTCGTTGAATGTGCAATTTTTGATTCTTCCCGATGCATAACTATCCATATCACTGTCACCAATTTTTATAGCACCGCCTTTAGCGTCGGAAATATTATTATTGAAGGTACAGTTTTCAATAACGCTGTCGCTATCACCTATTGCATAGATAGCTCCTCCTGAATACTTTGCTTTGTTGTTTTCAAATATACAATCGGAGATTTTGTAATTATATCTTACTGAAACAGCACCGCCAAAGTAACCGCTATTATTTTTGAAAATACAATTATTTATATTTGTCTTTACATAAGTACCGGTTGAAACAGCACCGGATTTATTATTTTCAAAAATGCAGTTTTCAATTGTTAAATCGCCATAGCTGAAATCTATTGCTGTGTATTTTGAATTTTTAATACAAGCCTTACCGTTGCTGCTTATAATCTTAAGGGTGCACCTGGGTGAATTGAGTGTATAGTATGACTGACTAATAATATTGTAATCTGAGTTGCTGTCAATTGTGTGTCCCTGAAGGTCAAGCTCAATATTATTTTTGATTTTGTTACCTATATATAATGATTTTTTTATTTTAACATCCTTACAAAGCTTAATTGTAGTATTTGTATACTGTGTGGCATAATTCCACGCGTCTTCAAAGTCCGTGAATAATTCGATTGTGCCGTTGCAGGTTACTTCGGCAGCCTTTTCACTGATGCTTCCGTCTTTGAATTTATACTTTCCGGAGTATTCAAGCATTTTCGGAATAATTGTGCTCATATAGAAATCGTGAACGTCAATTGCATTGATTTCGTTATATACTACTTTTGTTCCTGTGCCGGGATAAATTCCGGTCATAAAGCTTGCAAAGGTCTGAGCGTTAGATTCAGCCTTGTCGGTTTCACCCTTTTCATTAAGATATGAAACATAAGCCGAACCGATAACCGAATACATTGTTAAGCCAAGCTCGTAGTATTTCCAGATTTTTTCATTCTCTTCCATAGTTTCCTCAATGATTGAGTCAAGTGATGCACCTGTTTTTGCTCCATCAATTTTTGCCTTGAAGTTAATGAAGAACGGGTTGCTGTTTTCCTTGCTGTCTGTAAGGCTTAAATTTAAGCTGTTCATAAATTGTGTGCATTTAGTAAGACTTTCGTGAAGCTTATAGAAATAGTTGGTAAAATCATCTCCGAAGAAATTTTTGATTTGTTTCTTGGACGATTCAAGATTTTCGTTTGCTGTAATAACCTTTTCTGTAGCTTCTTCAATTTTTTCTGCATCGCCAGACTTTGTTGCTTTTTCAAGCTCTGTATTGGCTTGTGTAAGCTCTGCTTCGTTGTCAATATAGATTTTGATTACAGCGCCTGCGGATTTATATACGAGAACAATCTCATTCATATTCTTGTAAAACTCGCTGTTTTCATTTTCCTTTACAGCCTTTTTAAGGTCATTGATTGAATTTTCAATATAACCAAGCTGTTCCTTTATATCCTCAAGAGTAACCGCCGGAACAACAACTTCGCTTTCCTTTGTCTTGTCAAATACTGCCGATACAAGGTCGATCACGCCTGAAATCAAATCGCCGTATGGGAACAAACCGACAATATCTTTTACAGCGCTTACATATTCGCCCTTGACTACGTTTGTCAGTGCGCTGAGATTTTTGCTTGCATAATTCTGCATTTTCTCTTTGCGCTTTTCTGCTTTTGCTTCCTTTGCTTCCTGTGCGCTTTTGGCTTTGTAATCATCAATAGCCTGTTTGATTTGCTTAATATTTCTGATAGCCTGCTTTTCTTCCTTCTTGGATACATTGAGAAGATTGCTTGTTTTATTTTTATTAAGTGTTGTACTGATTGTTGAGGTTGTTTTTGCGGCTGATGCTGTTGTGAATGACATTGTAGCGAATGATGTCACTGTAATGACGGAAAGAGCGATTGCAATAAGCCTTCTCTTCATAAATCCATTTGCCTTTTTCATAATTAGTACCACCTTTAAGAATTTTAATTTAATATTTATTTTATTGATAAGGTTTTTATTTATTTCTTATCTTGTGACTACAGTATAACAGAGCCACTATGACAAGATACGGACAAAAAACGCACTTAATAAAATATTTTATAAATTTT
>JBJFHX010000060.1:0-17732 GCA_051893995.1 Ruminococcus sp. | reverse complement strand
ATTGCAACGCAATTTATGAAATATGGCGAACACAGTTCGCCGCTACAATAATATAATTCCACACCTGCGGCAACGCCGCATATAAATAAATTCGGGCATTAAACGTTTGGTTTATTTCAACCTATCCACTCGACCTTAATTGTTAATTGTACATTGTTAATTGTTAATTCGCTAAATTATAGTTTATCTTACAAAAAACGGCTGAAACAGAATCAAATTGTTTCAGCCGTTCTTTTATTTTAATACGATTTTATTTATTCAATTCCTGCTATAATTTTCTGAATGGTCGTAGCGTCGGTAATGCTTATAATTCCGTCACCGTTTACGTCAGCGTTGAGCTTTCTCACTTCCGAAAGCTCAACACTTCCGGCAAGGTGTTTCTGGATTTCGGTTGCATCTGTTATGTTTACCTGTCCGTCAAGTGTAACATCACCAAGCAATGAAACCTCTGCACCGTTTCCTGTTGTTACTGCCTTGATTACCAGCGATCCGCCGAGGTTGTCGTTGTTTTCCTGCTTGTACCAGTCAAGCAAGTCACGCATATTATCGTCATAGTAAATATAGCTGTCGCCGTAATGCGAATCGTTAATAAACATATATTCTCCGGTATCTCCGTTAGTTACCCACTCGCAGGTTCCGAGAGACGGATTTTTGTATTCCTCATCTGACGAATCAAGTCCGACGTTTAGCTGTTCGGTGTTGATTACAACCGCAATTGAGCCGTAGCCGAGAGGAAGTGTATAATCAGAAATATCGGCACATATGTATCCCTCATAATCTGCCGTACCGCTGTAGAGCTTTACCCATTTGCTTTTATCGGTAACAGGCTTTGCAGAATTTCCGTCAGGCACGTAATAAATTGTATATCCGGCGTTTTTACACTCCGTCTCAAAAATCACCTTGTCGAGCGTATTATAACCGTTTGAAAAATCAAATCTGTTTAAATACGCAACCTCATTGCAGTTTTCAATTTCAATATCAATTGTTGCGCCGTAAATTTCATTCTGTTCAAGCCTTGTATGTTCATCAATTTCCTGAACAGAATTTATTGTATAAAGCGGATAGTATCTGCTGTCGAAAATATATTTGTCCTCGTAGGAAATCCAGAAGTAACCGCCAAGGGAATTGCTGTTGCCGTAGCTGTTTCTTGCAAGCCACGCACCGGGTTTTTTGGGCTTTTCACCAACCGAGCCGTTGAAGTTGCTCCTTGCGTAGTTGTTGTCCCAGCCGACAATTTCAACTCCGTGATTAATTGAGCTTCCGCTGTAGCTTTCGGGCATAAAATAAGAAAGTCTGTCCGTACTTAAACAGGAAGCAGAGGTAGCATAGGCACCGTATACGCCGCCGTTTTCCATAATAGCACGCTTGATTGCGTCTGTATCGTTTTTGTTGAGATACTCAATTGCCGTAGTGCCGTATTTTGCAAGGCTTGTGTCAATATCGTCCGAGGTAATTCCGCTTGTAATGTCAAAATCATCTAAGACTTCAGTTTCAACACCGCCCTGCCACGAGATAAGATAACCGACAGCACTCCACGAATAGCCGCCGTCTTTGTAGCTTCTCTGCCAGCCCTTGCCGTTTTCGTGCTTTGTTGCCCAGACATTGAGGTGGTCAAAGGACATATTCTGAACCGAAAATCCCTCTTTCAAAAGCTTTGACTCAAAAACGGAAATTCCCGAAACCGCCCAGCACTCATTATATTTCTGCTGTTTTATCTCGGTAACATAACCGAGGTCACGTGAGCTGTACATTGACGGAAGCGTTATGTCCGACGCTGTAATTATCTCTGTTTCGTCAGAGGATACTTCTGATAATTCATTATCAATTACAACAGCTTCTGCGCTGAAAGCGGATAAAGCAACTATGCCGAATGTTACCGACAAAGACACAATTGCTTTTGTCAAAAATCCTTTACTCATAATAATTACTCCAAAAAATTTATGCTTAACAGCATTATAGCAAAAGTAAAAATAATTGTAAAGAATATAACTTCGTTTTCACACAATAATAAAAGAAAAAGCAGGAGGGAATCTGATATGCAGCTTCGTACCGACCTTGCGGTGGAGGCAAGGGAAATTGCAGGAGAACATATCCCGGGAACGGAATTTAAAACCTACAGTGAAAACGGACTTGAAATTTCACGCCTGACCGTAAAAAATCAAAAGGCAAAACAGGCTCTGGGCAAGGATATAGGAACATATATCACAATTGAATTGCCGTCGCTTACCGACAACTTTTCCGAAACCGACGAAAGGCTTGTTACAATCGGCGCGGAAATCCGCAGGCTTCTGCCCGTCAACGGACTTGTGCTTGTTGCAGGACTCGGCAACACAGAAATCACGCCCGACTCACTCGGCCCGAAAACAAGCTCACGCATACTCGCAACCCGCCACATAACGGGCGAAATTGCAAGGGCAACAGGACTTGACAAGCTGCGCCCTGTCGCAGTTATGCAGACGGGTGTTACAGGTCAGACGGGAATTGAAACAGGCGAGTATATAATGAGCGTTGTAAAGCGGATAAAGCCAAACGCCGTTGTCGCAATTGATGCGCTCGCATCGCGCAGGCTTGAAAGGCTCGGCTGTACGTTACAGATAAGCGATACGGGAATCTCACCGGGTGCAGGAGTAGGCAATCACCGAACGAAAATAAACAAGGAAACAATCGGAGTTCCCGTAATAGCAATAGGTGTTCCGACGGTTGTTGACGTTCAGACGCTTGCAAACGACTTAATCGGTGATGAATTTGACGCACAAACGAGGGAGCAGATTTCTCCGCACGGCAGACAGATGGTGGTAATTCCAAGGGAGATTGACTTGCTTACCGAAAGGGCGTCAAGGCTGATTGCGTTTGCACTGAACGGTGCACTGCAAAACGAATTTGATTTATCCGACCTTGTTTCGCTGATGTAAAAAACGGAACGGTCAACGCCGTTCCGTGCATAAATGATTATTATTGTGTCTGTATTGCTTTATTTAAAAAAGCTATGTTTTTTAATTTCTTCTTTATAGGCTTAACCGCCAAGTCGCAAATTTTCTTAATCAGAATCGGGACGAATATTCCGCCTGCAAGGTAGAGCATACCGTACTGCTGTAAGCCGTTCGGCAGGTAGTAATACCAGATACTTGTTTTCAGCGAATTTACGTTAAAATCTGCAAACAGCGGAGTCAGCACGCTTACAAGATAAAACAGCCACTTCACGCACATATACCCTATCATCTGATGAATCATAATACTGTATGTATTGTTGGCAATCAGCATTATAAACTTCCAATTCTTGATTATCGGAGTGAGTAGTTTTGAAATTCTCAGCCAGAACGCAATTCCCGTTATTGCCGTCAGATACGGAACAATAAATCCGTTGTCAAAACCGCTGCACTTTGACGGAGTGTATTCAAGGTCTTTGAAGAATGTCAGAATGATAAGCTGAACGCCGAAGATTATTGCAAAATACGCTATGCTGTTGAGCTTATCGTGTTGTTCGAGCTTTGCTTTGTAAAGTCTGCCGAGCTGAAAACAGGGCAAAAAGAACATAGTTCTCAACAAAAGCAAAAGCAAGCCTTTTATTCCCGTTGTTGCGTTGTCGATTGAAAGCTGTATTCCTATTATGCCGACAGCAAGGTAAATAATCATAATAAGATATTCGTTGTCAAGCTTTACAAGCCTTAACAGCCGTCTGAACAGTACATTAAACACGCACACACAGAACAGCGGATAAACAAACCACGAGCCGAGATTGTACAAAAAAGCCTCTCCGTCAACAAACGGCATTAAAAAGAGATTGTAAGGATTAACTTCTGCACCGATTTTATAGTCAAAATTCGACATCAACAGGACAAACATTCCGTAGATAATGTTCCACAAATACGCAGGAATTACAAGCCGTTTGGCACGTTTACCTATGTATTTCAGAAAACGCTCCTCGTGTGTGGGCTTATAGAAATATCCCGAAATAAACACGAGCAACGCAAGGTTAAAAGAATATGTCGGAAACCACTCGTATGCAAGTGAAATTCCGCCGTGATAGCAATGTCCCGACACGATAATTATAATTCCGATTGCGGAAAGTAATTTAAACTGCAAATTCACTTCTCCGCCGTTGTTTTCCCTCAAAGTCCTTTTCATTTTATCCCTCAACTCACCGCAAAAAAACTGCTGTATTTTTCAAAGTGCTTACCAAGGCACTTTAATAAAATATAGCAGTTATTTTTTGGGTTTTGTTGAAAGTGGTAAAATTCATAGGTTTTCTGGTAAATTTCTGTTATCTAATATCACAGAAACTATAAATTCATCATCTTTTTCCGTAATAATTGTATCACCTCCATATTTTTCTGCAATGCTCTTAATGATTGAAATACCTTTTCCATGATTGTGCTTATCATTTTTATTGGTAAGCAGTAAAGGATTTTCTGACAATACAGATTTTTTTATTTTATTTTCACACTTGAGAACAGTATAAAAACCTGTATTCTCTATGCTAAAATACATTTTTTTATTTTCTATATTTTGACAGGATAAATACGATATGGCATTATCTAAAAGATTTCCTATTATTGAAATAATATCAGAACCATTGCGAAAAATTCTCATATCGTCTGAAATATTCAATTTAACAGAAATCCCATTAAGTCTTGCTTTTTCAAGTTCAACATTGAGAACCGCATTAAGTAATAAGTTATCCGTATTTACAATAGAACCCACAACAGAAAACTTATCCGTCATTTCCTGACAAATCTTGTGAGCTTCGTCATATTTGCCCTTCATTATCAAAGTATCAATACAAGCAACGCTGTTTTTCATATCGTGTCGTATTTTTGCTGTATTTTCAATCTCCCTGTTGGAATTCATAATATTCTTTTCATACAAATCAGCTCTTTGTTCAGATAACAGCAACTTGATACTTATTTGATTATCTCTGTTTATTCTTGCAATCATAAACCAAACCATTGCCGCAACAACAATCATACTGATACAGATTATTGAAAGTAACAAAATTAAATCAGACCGGTAATCAGTGAGAATTAATATGTAAACCGTTATGTAAATTATAGCCATTGTAAGTAACGGAATTGCAATAAACGCAATAATATTCGAAACTTTTTTCAAACTGTACACTTTAGCTTTCGTGCGCCACATTATGAACAAGACTGTTATCATTGTCAAATTCACAAGTCCGACGCATAAGTATCTGAAAAAACCGGATTGCAAACCGAGTTGTTCCAAAGAAAATCCGGTAACTAACGATGTCAAATACAATAATCCGTATGAAACTATTGTATAGATTAATGAAATAACAAACGGAAGTATTATTTTTACTGCATACTCTCCCCTGAGGCAAAGAAAACAATAGGTTTCATACAGCAAAAGGCATATCACCATGTCAAACATAGTAATAAACGGGTTGTTGAATGTAAAATATGTGAGTACCGCAAAGTGTATAACAATAAAAGCTACCAAAATTGCAATATTATATTTTCGAGAATATTTACCACCGAAAAATACAAACAAAAAAACTATTAAATAAATTGACTGTAATAAATTTACAATCAATTCAAAACTATAATTAAACATTTCTGTCACCTAACCACTTAAAATACTTTTTCTTGATTTCTTCTCTGTATTTTTTGTTCAAAGGAATACTGATATTATTCTTAAGCATAACACAGTCAGCAGCAATATATTCGATAGCTTTATTATTTACAGCATAACCAATATGTGGTCTGACAAATCCGAAAAAGACTACCTTTTCAAATTCTGTGTTCATATCACTTCTGACCTTATAATCTTGCTTATAGGTATGATATACAACATAATTTTTGATTTTCTCAAGATAAATAATGTCGCTGATAATCACAGGTATATCTTTTCTTTCTGTATGTAAAATTATAGTATGTTTTATTTCATTAAAAGAGTTGTTAATGCGGATTAAACATTCAGGCAAATCAATATCTATCATATTTTTACGAATAAACGAATAAGGAAAACTTTTCAATGCATCAAAAACAAGCTCATCGTGGCTTGTAATAAAAACAAAAAAGGGTATTTCAGAATCACCCTTTAATTCATTAATCTTTTTTGCTGTTTCAATACCGTCAATCAAAGGCATTTCAATATCAAGAAAAATAAGATGATACTTTTTATAGTATTCCAGTAAATCATAGCCGTTTGAATATTTGTCAATCGTACATTCTATTTTCATCTTGTCACAAATCTCTGCGATTTTTTTAATCAGATTTTCAACAAAAATAATCTCATCATCAACAACGGCTATATTCATAATTACACCCTTATATGATTTTAATTTTACTCGCTTATCCCCTTTTTAATAAGCAAAAATAGCTCTCGGCTAAATTATCGTTTACCCTCTTTTCCGTCAGGTGACGGACTTACATAAACCGTTCTGTTGTTTACGTAAATCACCATTCCGGGCTTTGCGCCCGAGGGCTTGCTGACATAGCGCACAAGCGTGTAGTCAACAGGCACCTGACTGCTGTTTCTTGCCTTGCTGTGATAAGCCGCAAGACGTGCCGCTTCTATTATTGCGGTATCGCTTATCTCACGACCGTCGGCAATAATTATCGTGTGTGAGCCGTGAATGTCCTTTGTGTGCAGCCACATATCATTCTTTGACGCTGTTTTTAATGTCAGTTTGTCGTTCTGACGGTTGTTTCTGCCTACAAGAATTTTAAAGCCATCGCTTGACTCAAACTCAAGCGGAGGGAGCTGTGACAAAGGCTTTTGCTTGCCCTTCTGACGGTGAAGATACCCCTGCTCGGTAAGCTCCTCTCTTATCTGAGCAAGTTCCCGTTCCGTTTCGGCTCGGCTGACCTCGTCAAGCACCGACTCAATATATTCAAGCTCCGATTTACCCTTTTCTATCTGCTCGCCGAGTACCGCCTCGGCATTTTTTGCTTTCTGATAGTCCTTGTAATACTTCTGCGCATTCGCCGCAGGGGAAATTGCAGGATTGAGTTTTATTCTTATTGTTTTACCCTCGGCGTCGTAATAATTTTCCACCTCGGCAAACGTTGCGCCACGCTCAATGCGGTAGAGGTTTGCCTGTAACAAATCGCCGCAGATACGAAGCTGTTCACGGTTTGCACACTGCGAAAGCTCCGACTGCTGTTTTGTAATTTTACGTGCAATTCGTTCAGCCGTATTTGTCAGCAGCTTTGTAAGGCTCTGCGACTTTACCCTCATTCGTTCCCTGCTGTCACGCTCGTCATAAAAAGCGTCAAGCACTTCGGAAAATCCGTTCTTGCTTTCAACCCTTGCAAAGCTTCCGTACTGCTTAATCGGCATAAAGCAGAAGTCAAGCGGCTTGCCGTCCTCTCGGTAGACAATGCACGGCTGTTCACTGCAATTCTCTGTAATAGATTTTAATCTGCCTATTTCACTGACGAGCCTGTCATACAAAACGCCGTCAATACGGTTTGACGCACCATCCATAATGTTGTATTCAAGCTCTCTGCACACAATCGGCGAAACGCCCTGAACGACCTTGAGCATGGCTTTGTTAAGCGGCATTTCGGCTTCAAGATTCTTTATTTTCTGTGCAATCTCCTCAGGAGCTGAATCTAAAATATTCAGCTTATCCTGCGGCTCGGGAAGTTCATATTTAATGTTCGGAAGCACAATCCGCTTACTGCTCATAGTGAGGTCAACACGCTTGAGCGAGTCGATAATCACTCCATCGGAATTTATGATTATTATGTTGCTGTACATTCCCATAATCTCAACCGAAACGGTAATCATCACCGTGTCGCCAAGCTCGTTTACGCACTCAAAGTCAAGAAACAAAACTCTGTCGCAGTCCATCTGACGGACAGCAACAAGCTTTCCTCCGCCGAGCCTTTTGCGCAGCAGCATACAGAACATAGGCGGCTGGGCAGGATTTTCCGGAGTTGTGGTGCAGAAATTTATACGCGGTGAATTTGCCCTTGCGGAAAGCAAAAGCTTTTTGTTGCCGCCAAAGGTGCGCAGAGTAAAAACAAGCTCGTCACGGTTTGGCTGGTAAATCTGCGAAACCCTTGTGCCGAGTGCTTCATTTTCAATTTCATTTTTTATATGCCTTAAAAAAATTCCGTCAAGCGCCATAATTTCTCCTGTTTTTATCTAAAATACTACAGAGGACACGGCACGCCGTGTCACTACGTAAAAGCGTATATTTTGAATTGGCAGTAATCCCAAATACTCACACTTATTTGTGGTATTTACCGTTTGTTGAAATCTCAAACGCACGGTAAATCTGTTCGCTTAAAATCATTCTTGCCATCTGGTGAGGAAACGTCATTCTGCTCATAGAAAGCTTTAAATCTGCTCTCTGTTTTACCTCATTGCTCAAGCCATAGCTTCCGCCGATTATAAAATCGACCGTACTTTTGCCGCTGATTGAAACGCTGTCAATCGTCTTTGAAAGTTCCTCGCTTGAGAGCATTTTGCCCTCAATACACATAGCGACAACGTAATCTGACTGACCGATTTTCTGCAAAATACGTTTGCCTTCGGCATTAATCACTTCACTTATCTGCGACTCGTTGGGATTGTTGCTTTTTATCTTTTCCTCTGAAAGCTCGACAACCGAAAATTTGCAGAATGCCGAAAGCCTTTTTGCGTATTCATTTATTGCGTCGGTAAAATACTTCTCCTTGATTTTGCCGATGCAGATAATATTTACTCTAATCATATTCTTTAATAAATCACCGATTGTATTCTCGTTTCACTCGGCGCAACGTCGAGCGTAAAGTCACTTCTGAATTTAAGTCCTGCCCTTTCAAGGCTTGAAATTGCCGTTGCAAGCGCAAGCTCGGGTGTGTTGTTCTGCTCGCTCAAATGCCCGAGCATAAGACGAAGCGTACCGTTCTTTACAAGGTCTGCAAGCTCGTCGGCACAGGCGGCGTTTGAAAGGTGTCCTTTTGAGGATAAAATTCTCTGCTTTAAATAAAACGGATAGATTCCGTTTTTGAGCATTTCAATATCGTGGTTTGATTCAAGCACGACAAAGTCGCTCCGCTTTGCCGCCTCTCGTACTCCGTCGAGCATTACGCCCATATCGGTTGCAATCAGCGCAGATTTTCCGTCGGACGCTGTAACTCGGTAGCAACAGCTTTCTGCGGCATCGTGAGGCGTATTTATTCGCTCAATCAGCATATTGCCGACCGAAACCTCGTTTTCGATTACCGAAGCATCAGAATTCGGGAAGATTTTATCTGTTCTAGCAAGCTCTCTTAACGTACCCTCGCTTGCAAAAATTTTAAAACCGTACTTCTTTGCAAGCACTTTTAATGCACTGCAATGGTCGGTATGCTCGTGCGTAATAAACACAGCACCGACATTCTGCATTTTCAGTCCGTTAGCCTCCATTGCGTTTTCAATCTGTCTGCACGACCTGCCTGCGTCAATCAGAACGCCCTCACTTAAAGTACCTATGTAATAGCTGTTGCCCTTACTGCCGCTGAACAACGGAACTGCTCTTGCCAAATCAATCAATCCTTATCCGGTAAATTACATATCATTTTATCACAATTTTCAGTCTTTTACAACAGCCGTTGACAGCGTAATTCCGAGCCAGACGCCGAAAATACAACACACTGCGCTCAAAACAGCGTAGCACACTGCAAGGATTTTGCTTCCGCTTACAAAGAGGTTATAAGCCTCAAGCGAAAAGGTTGAAAATGTTGTAAAACCTCCGCAAAGCCCCGTCTTTAAAAACAGCATAAGGCTGTCGTTAACATTTCGTTTTGATGCATATCCTACGATAAATCCGATAAGAAGAGCACCGAGGATATTTGTAATAAAAGTCAGAAGCGGAAATCCGCCCTTGTACGGTATAAGGCTGATTGCATATCTGAGCATTGCACCGACAGCGCCGCCGAGTCCTACAAATAAAAATCCCATACTTAATCTCCTATAAATTAAAAAAGCCGCTTTCAACAGAAAACGGCTTGAAAATATTTTGCTTTTTTATGCGCCGAGTTCTTCCTCGTTGTCGCCTGTAAAGTAAACCTTTTTGATGTCAGCGCCGAGTGACCTGAACTTTTCAACAACGTCCTCGTAGCCACGCTCAATGTACTGAATGCTTGAAATTTCTGTTACTCCCTTAATTTCAAGAGCGGCTATAATCATTGCCGCACCTGCACGCAGATCCGTAGCCTTTACGGGAGCGGCAGTAAGCGGTGCACCGCCTTCGATGATTGCAAGTCTGCCCTCTACCGAAATCTGAGCGCCCATTCTGATAAGCTCGCTTACATACTGATAGCGGTTATCCCAGACATTTTCGTTTATGATGCTTGTACCCGGAACGCTCATAAGCAGAGCGGCAAACTGCGGCTGACAGTCTGTCGGAAAACCGGGATGCGGCATGGTTTTGATATTACAGCGCTTAAGCGGTCTTTTTGTTGCGTCAATTTTGATTGACTCATCGTATTCCGTAATTACAACGCCCATCTCACGAAGCTTAGCCGTAATTGAATCAAGGTGTTTCGGTGTAATATTATTAACCGTAATGCAGCCCCTTGTTGCGGCCGCAGCGCACATATATGTGCCGGCTTCAATCTGATCGGGGATAATTGAATATGTCACGCCGTGAAGATAACCCACGCCGCGGATTTTGATAACGTCAGTACCTGCACCCCTGATGTCAGCTCCCATTGAGTTGAGGAAGTTTGCAAGGTCAACGATATGCGGCTCTTTGGCGGCATTTTCGATGATTGTAAGACCCTGAGCCTTGCTTGCCGCAAGCATAATGTTCATTGTTGCACCAACCGACACAACGTCAAGATAAATATGATTGCCTGCAAGAGGGCCGTCACACTCAGCCTCTATAATCGCACCGTCAACAAGAGAGGTTCTTGCACCCATAGCCTCAAAGCCCTTTAAGTGCTGGTCAATCGGACGAACGCCGAAATTACAGCCGCCGGGCAGGGCAACCTTAGCCTTACCGTATTTGCCGAGCAAAGCGCCTAAAAGATAATATGAAGCACGCATACCTCTTACCAGATCGGTAGTTGCGTTGCAGGTTTTGATGTGAGTAGGGTCTATATACAAAGATGATTTATTTATTCTTCTTACGTTTGCACCCATCTGCTGAAGGATTCGGCTGATAAGAGCAACGTCGCTTATGTTTGGAATATTTTCAATCTGACACGGTTCGTCGCAGAGGATAACTGCGGGTATAATTGCAACGGCAGCATTTTTTGCGCCGCTGATGTTTACCTCGCCAAACAAAGGCTTGCCGCCGGTAACTACAAATTTTTCCAATTGTTTACACTCCAATACAGTATTGTTCAGAACTTGCAATAACTAATAAGTGTAGATATTATAAAAAACAAAATGCAAATTATACATTAAGAGCCTTAATGCCACAAAATATATTACATTTTTATTAAAACACACTATCGGTTGTGGTTACGTATATGTTACGCCACAATTCTTCTATAGAAAATCATACTACAATTTTGTAGTAAAGTCAACGCAATATTAAAATTGTAACCGATTTTTGGCAAACTTGTACTCAAATTATTAATGAACTGTTACTTTTATTTGAATTATTTACAATCAAAAGAATTCTTTGTTATAAATTCCGTTAAAGAAATAAACAAAACGCCATTTTTCGTATATAGAATTAACAAGTTGTAATATGTTTTTTATAGGTTTTCAATCCATTAATTTCTGACATATAAAAACGGCTGCCTACGCCGCCGTTTTTATTCTTATTATCATTGTTTAAGATAACCCTCTTTTGAGTCGATATAAAGTCTGTTTCCACTTTCAATGCTCCAATAACCGCTTAAGCTATCCTTTGAAGTAATTTCCTCGGGAGGCAAATACTCAAGCACCTTTGTTCCGGTAGTAGGTCCGACTTCCATAGTTATAGTCAAAGTACCATCTGTGGACACTGAATATGTACCATTTCCTTTATACATACCGTCACCGGCAGAATGAGTAAATGTTCCGCTTGGTGAAAAGCTATACTTACTTACTGTTGAGCTGGAATTCAATTGATATCGCCAATTGCCGACTAAAGCATTTGCACTGACGGTATTTTTGTTTTCAATATCTGAAGTTGCAATAGATACATCTGCACCCGTCATATTATCACTTGACTCTTTTGAAGCACAGCCCGTTGCATATGATAAAGCTATCACAGCACAAAATAAACACAAACATTTTAATTTTGTTTTCATAAACGCTACTCCTGAACTTCCTATATTTTCCACCTGTTTCCGCAATTCTGACAAACTGCATATGAAATTGTTTTACTTTTTTTGCCCCTTAATAAGAAGAATAATCCAATCCAACCAATAATCGGAATACAAATAAGAATAATGATTAATAATACAGATAAGCAACTGCGTTTTTTCTGTTCTGCAACAGCCTGTATTGTAACATTTTCACTTTGACATTTTGGACATACCATTTTTATCTACCTCTCTTTTAATAATATTAACAGCTATCTCAATTAGAGATTCTGCATTCACGACAAAACATATTTGAATTAGCAATGTTATTGTCTAATATTACAATACTATAGTATTGTTAAAAAGTCAAGAAAAATTTATACAATAGTATTAAAATATTTGATTAGAGGTCATATAATGTTAAGCGATAACATCAAAAAACTGCGTCAGGCAAGGAACATAAGTCAGGTTGAGCTTGCCAAAGCATTGTTTGTTTCAAAGCAAAGTGTTTCAAACTGGGAAAATGACAATATAATGCCGTCTGTTGATATGCTTATAAAAATTGCAAACTACTTTTCTGTAAGCACCGATTATCTGCTTGGATTGGACAAAAAAGAATACATTGATACGGATGGACTCACCCCCGAACAAATTGCTCACATTAAACTGATTATTAATGATATAAAAAACAAAAAATAAACTAAAAAAGGTACAGCTTTGAGTTGTACCTTTTTGTATATACAAGTTTTTCAGTAAAGTTTTCTATCTGCTTTTTTGCAGAATATGAGGTCTGAACGCTGAGCCTGTACATATATTTTCTCCCCCGACAAAGATAAAAAATTAATTTTGCCCTGATTGATTTTAAGCTTTATTTAAGGTTTCAGATATAAAGTAATTATTGTAAAATGCAAAATTAAAAAGGAGAAATCAAATATGTACATTATTTGTAATGCAACAAAAAGTATTACACGCAACAAGCTGCGAAATATTCTTATCGGAATAATCGTGCTTGTTATCGCAGTATCTGCCTGCGTTGCTCTTTCAATCAGGCAGGCCGCAGAAACGACTAAAACAGATACCTTAAACAGTATGTCGGTTACCGGGCAGATTTCATTTGACCGCACTAAGGCGATGCAGGAAATGGCAGGAAACACTCCTCCCGAAGAAGGCGGTGAAATGCCGAACGAAAAATTTGACAGGGGAAAATTTAATTTCGAGGAACTTGGCTCTTCCCTATCGCTTGACGATTATATGACATACATCGAGGCTTTGCAGGACGGCGACTCTTACTACTATTCAGGCTCTGCTTCGCTTAATGCAACGGGTGATTTACTTCCCTACGGAACGGAGGAAAGCTCTGAGGAAAGCATTTATGAAAGCACTGAAAATCAGCCCGTAAACCCTGCCGAGGGCGGCAAAGGTGCTATGGGCGGCGGTATGATGGAAAAAGGTATGGCAATGACAGCTCAGGGTGATTTTTCAATCACAGGATACTCCTCCTATGACGCTATGCTTACGCTGTTCGGTGCAGACGGCAGTTACTCAATCAGTGACGGCGAGATGTTTGATGAAACATCAGACGATATGAGCTGTATCATAAGCGACGAGCTTGCGCTTTACAACAACCTTTCAACAGGTGACAAGATAACGCTTTGCAATCCAAATTTTGAGGACGAAACCTACACACTTACAATCAGCGGAATCTATACAAACTCCGATTCTTCAACAGAGGAAGGCAGAATGTCGATGTCCGACCCGGCAAATAAAATATTTATGAGCTACAGCTCACTTGCTTCAATTATTGAAGCATCCGAAAAAGCCGACAACAAAACAGAAGACGACAGCGGCGAAGAAAGCTCTGCCGTACTCACGGATGTTCTTTCGTTCACCTATACCTTTGCCGATGTAGACAACTACAACAGCTTTGCTGAGAAGGTTTATGACCTCGGCTTGAGCGAAGATTACACCGTTTCTTCAAACGACCTTTCGGCTTTTGAAAGCAGTCTTGCACCGCTTGAAACACTCAGCACAACGGCAATGTGGTTCTTCATAATCGTTCTTATCGTCGGCGGAATTATCCTTGTAACGCTCAACATTTTCAACCTGCGTGAAAGAAAGTACGAGGTTGGCGTGCTTACCGCAATCGGAATGAAAAAAGCAAAGGTAGCTTTGCAGTTCCTTACCGAGATTTTCATCGTAACATTTATTGCAATCATCATCGGAACTGCAATCGGCGCAAGCGTTTCAGTACCAGTAACAAACGCTCTGCTTGAAAATCAGATTACAAGCTCTCAGCAGTCGCAGGATACGCTCAACGAAAAGTTCGGAATGGAGCCGGGTTCTGCTAAAGCAGACAGATTTAATTTTGCCGCAAAAACAACGAATTACGTTGACTCAGTTTCAAGCGCAACGAATATTTACGTAATAATTCAGCTTGTATTAATCGGTTTATTCCTTACCGTGATTGCGAGCCTTGCCGCTCTGATAAGCATTATGCGCTATGAGCCGCTTAAGATACTGTCTAACCGAACCTGATAATAATTTTTGAAAACGAGGTAAAATTATGAGTTTACTTAAATTGGATAATATATGCTACCGATATGACAACAACTCTCCGCTTGTCATAAACAATCTGAGTTATGAATTTGAAGAAGGCAAGGTATATGCAATTGTCGGAAAGTCGGGAGCAGGAAAAACAACATTGCTCTCCATTCTTTCAAGCCTTGCCGCTCCGACTTCGGGTAAGATTTATCTCAAGGACGAGGAAGTTGCAAAAATTGACAAGTACAAATTCCGCAGTAAATATGTGGGCGTAATTTTTCAGAATTTCAACCTTCTCCCCCACCTTACCGCACTTGAAAATGTTGTCTTGTCGATGAATATTTCAGGCAAAAAATTCACCGACAAAAGCAAAAATGAAATTGCAATGGAGCTTCTCAACAAGGTAGGTCTGTCAGAGGAAGAGGCAAACCGACGCATACTCAAGCTTTCGGGCGGTCAGCAGCAGCGTGTGGCTATTGCAAGGGCGATTTCATATAACCCCGATATTATTCTTGCCGATGAGCCGACAGGCAACCTTGACAGCGAAACTCAGAGTGAAATAATCGATATTTTCAAAATGCTTGCAAAGGAGGGTAAATGCATAATTATTGTAACGCATTCTAAATTTGTCGCAGAACAGTCTGATACAGTATTTAAACTCAGCAAAACATCATAAGGAGAATATGCTTGAAGAAAATATTATCCCTTTTACTTGTTTTCTGTATCGGAACAGCCTTTGGCTATTGCATTTTCAGTGTACAAAGCAATGCTGCACAAAAAAGTAATGATCACGAAAACATTATAGAAACTAAAAGCACCGAATTTTCGGCAGGAACGGAATTTTATGAAGTACCCTTATCAAGTGAAATTTCAGATTTTCCGTACACCTTACAGACTCCCGAACTGCCGACAGGATGTGAAATCACTTCGCTTACTATGGTGCTCAACTATTACGGTTACAGCGTAGACAAAACAACAATGGCAACAGTATATCTGCCCACCGTTCCTGCCGATATGTATTACGACGAATTCGGAATAATGCACGGTGAAGACTTAAACGATTATTTTATCGGCGATCCCGAAAGCGCTTACGGATATGTATGCGGAACAAATGCAATTGTCACCGCCGCAAACGATTATCTTTCAGACGCAAACAGCTCGCTGACTGCAAAGGATATTACGGGGTATTCACCCGACAAACTTTATGGGCTGGTCTCGCTTGATATCCCGATTGTGGTGTGGATTACAATTGATATGATGGAGCGTTCCGAAACCTACGGCTGGTATACAGACAACGGAAGCTATGTTGAATGGAGTCAGAGCGACCATTGCGGAGTTCTGGTGGGATATACAGACGACACCGTAATAATTGCCGACCCACTGAACGGCAGGACGGAATACAGCAAAAGTGATTTTGAAAGCGTGTATATTTCAAGAGGGTGTCAAGGAGTTATTCTTGAATGACAACCGAATAATTAACTAAAGCCCTGCAAGCGAAAAAATCAAGTTTGCAGGGCTTATTTTGTTCTGAATTTCCGCTTAAAGCATAATTTATTTAAATGCGAAATTCGGAATTAAGGTCGAGTGGATAGATTGCGATAATTCAAAGGTTTAGTTCCCGAATTAATTTATATGCGGCTCTGCCGCAGGTGTGGATTTTTGTGTTTTTAACTAATGTAGGGAACGGTCTTGACCGTTCCGATTACCTATAGGTCAGCTGTAACTTTGCGGAACAGTCAAGACTGTTCCCTACACTCAAAAAAACTAAACGTTACCTTTATATCAATATAAATTCAGCAAACAAACTTATCCAAACAACACACACTATTATAAATTCGGAGATTTGCGTGTCGAGGCACTCGACCGACCATTAATTCCGCATTCCGAATTACGCATTCCGCATTAAATTAAGGTTTAGCTTACTAAATGAGTAACCATAAATATATTTTTCCGACTTTTTTCTCAGCTCTTTACTTTTTGATATATTTATTGTATAATATGCTTTAAAGCGATTACTGAAAAGCACTTGCTTTTTTATGTAAAATTAAAAGGACAGGAGGGACAAAAACATAATGATTAGCGGTGCTGAAATTATGGTAAAATGTTTGGAGGCTGAGGGCGTTTCAGTCGTCTTTGGTTATCCGGGTGCTGCGATATGCCCGTTTTACGATAAAATCTATGATTCTGATATAAAGCACATTCTCGTCCGTCAGGAACAGAATGCCGCTCACGCCGCAAGCGGATACGCACGTTGCAGCGGCAGACCGGGTGTTTGCGTCGCAACCTCCGGTCCGGGTGCGACAAACCTTATAACGGGTATTGCCACCGCCTACACCGATTCAATCCCGATGATTGCAATCACAGGACAGGTACGCTCCGATTTGCTCGGACGTGACGTTTTTCAGGAGGCTGACATCACGGGAGCTTGCGAGCCTTTTGTAAAGCACAGCTACCTTGTAAGCAAAACCGAGGATTTGCCTCGTGTTTTCAAGGAGGCTTTCCACATTGCCTCAACAGGCAGACAGGGTCCCGTACTTATTGATATTCCCATGGATATTCAGACGAATGAAATCGAGGAGTTTGTCTATCCCGACAGCGTGAATATTATCGGCTACAAGCCAAACACAAAAGGTCACGCAATTCAGGTAAAGCGTGCAATTGACGCTATCAAAGCAAGCAAACGTCCGCTTATCGTATCGGGCGGCGGTGTTTTAAGCTCAGGCGTTAAGCTTAAATTTCAGGATTTTGCATTGAAAACAAGAATTCCCGTAATCTCTACGATGATGGGAATCGGCGTTATGCCAAGCGAACACGAGCTTTATCTCGGTATGCTCGGCACACACGGCAAGGCTGTTGCAAACCGTGCGCTTCACGAGGCTGACCTCGTAATCGTATGCGGTGCAAGACTCGGCGACAGAGCCGTTGCCGCTCCTCACCAGATGAGCGAAAATACAACTGTTATCCACATTGACATTGACCCTGCGGAAATCGGCAAGAACGTAAAAACCGAAA
>JBJFHX010000059.1:0-4404 GCA_051893995.1 Ruminococcus sp. | reverse complement strand
TACGTAATATTTTTACAGATGCGATATATAATTAGTGGTGTAACTTCCATTTTGTGGCTTTGTCAATAAAAGTGTGTAAGTTTTTTTAGAAATTAGATAATTGATGTTTTTGTCCGCCTTTGGAGTTAAGCGTAGCGGAACGAAAAAGGCGGACAAAAACGGCGTCAGATTAAGTGCTCGTATTTCTCAATACGGGCTTTAATTTTGTCGTTGGTTGCGAGCTGATTTCTGACCATAGCCCAATTTTGCACCTTGCTACCGTTCCATTTTTTGTAAAGCTCGGTAATCCTGAGATAGAGCAATTTAAGGAGTGCATTTTCGTTTGGAAAGGCACCTTTTTTGGTGACCTTTCGAAAACTGGAATTGATACTCTCAACAGCATTTGTGGTGTACATGATTTTTCTGACTGCACTGCCATAATCAAAAAGCTGCTCAACATGGTTGAAATTTCGTTTCCATACATCTACTGCTCCCGGATATTGTGACCACTCCTGACAGAACTGCTCAAAGGCTTTTCGAGCAGCTGCAAGGCTCGGCGCACCGTATACCTTCTTTAAGCTTTGTGTGAATTTTTTGTAGTCTTTACTCGGAACATATTTAATCGAATTTCGGATTAAATGCACAATACATCTCTGTACAACAACGTCCTTGAAAATCGCTTTAGCACCTTCCTCAAGTCCTGAAACACCGTCCATACTGATAAACAGTACATCCTCTACGCCTCGTGTTTTTAACTCGTCAAATATCTGCATCCAGGTGTGCTTGCTTTCGCTTTCGTTAAGCCACAAGCCTAAAATGTCCTTTTCTCCATCAATATCATAACCTAAAATCGTATATACTGCGTAATTCTTGCTCTCATACTCTTTTCTGATAGTGACATACATACAGTCAACAAACAGAAATGTGTACATCCTTTTTAGAGGTCTGTTTTGCCAGTCGTTGAGCTCATCCAATACGCAATCGGTAATTTGAGATATCATTTCGTGTGAGATTTCAAAGCCGTAGATATCCTCAATAGTTTCGGCGATATCTCGTTGGCTCATTCCTCGTGCGTACATAGCAAGCACCTTTTCTTCAATTTCCGATACATCTTTTTGACGCTTTGGTACAAGCTTCGGCTCAAAGCTTGAATCTCTGTCACGAGGCACCTTAATGTCTACTTCACCGGAGCTTGTTTTTATCTTTTTGTTTGTGTAACCGTTTCGACGGTTATCGGTTGATTTTGCACCGTGATCGTTGCTTTCATATCCGAGATGACTGTTCATTTCACCTTGAAGCATTGCCTCAAACATCGGTCCGAAAATGTCTTTCAAGGCGTTTTGCATATCTGCAACGCTTTTCGGATTATACTGTTCGATGATCTGCTTTGCGAGGTTCTCGCCCGGTGTGCTTTCCTTTTTCTTTGCCATTTCGTTCATTCCTTTTCTATCCTTTCTTTAATTGTAGCACACTTTCCCGCAAATGCAAAAAGTGTGCAAGCTTTTTTCTAACTTACACACTTTATTTTACAATCTCAAAATTTTACAAGATTGCGGTAGAGCATCACCGAAGCGATGATAATGAACAGTTAAACATTATGTAGTATTGTCAAATGATAGGTATGCAGAGCGTAAATTATTATCGTTACCGCTACCCTAATGCTTCAATAATTTTATTCCCATACAAATTCAATTTCATTAGTGTTTAGCTCCAAGCCACACATTGAGTATTCTGTGCCTTTATAATTTAAACAAATGCTAAGATTAATGATTGCACCTCGGATATTGGGCGAAACATAAGTATCTAAATATTCCCAAAGATTCACTGTCTGTTCATTCAGTTGGGCACTTGCTAAATTTGCAAATTCTGCAATAGAAATAATTTTTACATTATATGCGTTGCTTTCGTTGCAGGTGGTTTTTAGCTCTGCTTCGCAAAACATTTTATCTTCAAGCTTGCATTTAATATGGCATTTAGTGAAATCCTTGTATTTTTCACAAAATTCATTACCGGCATAATCGGAGAAAAAATGAGTTTTAAAGCTCAAAGTTAAAACATCTCCGTCAAGAGTGACGCAGTATAAATTTTGGTCGTGCAGAATACCGTCGGGTATTCTGTTTTTGCTCATAATGTACTTTTCGGTCATATTAACACCTCCGATATATTAATTTCATTATATATAAGAGGCAGGTGCAAATCAACTAATTATATGTAAAACGCTGCTTCGGAGCTTGCCGAAGCAGCGCATTTTTAACTTTTACACGTCAAAACGTGCTTTTTATTTATAATACAGCGTCACAGCAGAAGAAATCATTATCAATATAATGAGCAAACATTCTTGCCTTGAATTTGCGCCTGTTACATATTGCGTGCTCCGAATCGCCTGACACGTCCAAATCCTCCGGCAATACGAATTTGATGCATTTAACAAGCACGTCTCGGCAGGAGGGTGCACTGTGCGCAGGAACGGTTATTGTTTTAAGTCCACGCTGATGCTCTATTCCCTTATCATCAACCTCGTTGAGAACAACGGCAAGAGCGACCCGTCTTCCGGGGCATACGTTTTTAATTCTTACATCAATCTGTGCAATTCTGCCCAAGGATTCAAGGAATAAATCCTCCGCCTCAAATACCACGGAATCCTCGCATCCGCCGATTACTAATTCACGTGGCTCTGGGCATCTTTCGGGCTTTATTATAATACCGCAGGTCACTTCAACGGCAGGGTCCGGGAAAACAACCTTGTTACCCTCGGAGTCCTTGTAAGTGATTGACTCATTAACCTTTTTTGTGCCCGGCGTTGAGGCAATATGCTGAATGGTAAATTCAAGGGATGCGCCCTCATTTGCCGTTTTACCCAAGGAATCTATTTTCCATTGTAAAGTAGTTGAATTGAGCATACTTACAGTGCCCTTTGTAGGCTGCTGGGTGCTTATAATTTTGAAATCATCATTGATAATTTCGTCAATTACAATGTTTGTGGCTCCGGGCTTTGAGATGTTCTTTGCAAGCTCTTCAAATAAATCCTCCAGCTGCTGGTCATCGGGAGTTATAAGCACGTGAGAGTCATCGGGGTCGGTTGCCCAATCGTTGAGCATATCCTCGTTGAGACCGCTTTCACCTACAAGACCTATGCAGTATATAATCACGCCGGAGGCTTTTGTTGATTCTGCAACAGGTGTAGGAGGCGGTCCCGCAGTAGTATTGCCGTCGGTGAACATTACAATTATCTTTTGATTTGTTGACTGCTTATCAAACAGTGCGTCCGCTTTTGTAAATGCGTCGGCGTGGTTGGTTCGTCCGCCTGCTGTAAGCGAGTCAACCGCTGTCTTTAATTCCTCCACAGAGGTTATCAGCTGAGTGTTTTGAGTTGCTGTATCGGAAAAGCTTACAATGCCGATATGACTGCCGCCGCCGATATTGCCGTCTGCCGTGCCGTCTGTGGCTTCGTCAATAATATCAATAAATTTTTTTGCTCCGCTTTTCATATTGGCAAGTGGCTTTCCTGCCATACTTCCCGAACGGTCAAGCACCAACACAATGTCGGTGGGATTTTCCGTTATATTTGGTGACGCTGTAAGGGATAAAACCACTTTCAGAGTTCCGTCACAGTCAATATGATTTGTACTGATTGTTTTATTTGAACTGTTAATTCCCAAAAAATTTCCTCCTTACCGGTCTGATAAGACCTTATTCATTTTATGCAAAATGCCGTTACTTTGACAAAATTCTCCCATAATATTTTTGTAATATTGAGTTTAATTGTGCAAAGGGCTTTAATTTTTTTCGTATTGTGATATAATCATAAAAGAGGTGAGATTATGGCTTCCGAGAAAATTCATCCCATACCGCCGGTTTACGGCAAAAGCTCAAAAACATTAATTCTCGGCAGCTTTCCGTCGGTTAAGTCAAGGGAAAACGGCTTTTTCTACGGCCATCCGCAAAACCGGTTTTGGCGTGTTATGGCGAGAATCTGCAATGAAGTCGTGCCTCAAACCATTGACGAAAAAAAGGCGCTGATTTTAAATAACGGCTTTGCTTTGTGGGATGTTATTCATTCCTGCGAGATTACAGGCTCCGCCGACAGTACAATAAAAAATGTTGTGTCAAACGATTTGACACAGATATTAAATACGGCTGATATTCAACAAATTTTTGTAAACGGCAAAAAGGCGCAGTCGCTTTATAAAAAATATTTAGAAAAAGAAACGGGAATGACGGCGGTGCTTTTGCCGTCAACAAGTCCCGCCAACGCTTCCTGGAGTGAAGACAGACTTTATGAATACTGGAAAGAAAATATTACCGCCAACTTAAGGAGGAATGATTATGCAGGCAATATTTGAAACAGCATTTGATGTTGTATATCTAATTACGGTTATTACGTTGGGTGTGCTGATGATACTGGGCAGTAAAGGCAAAAAGCAG
>JBJFHX010000058.1:0-17925 GCA_051893995.1 Ruminococcus sp. | reverse complement strand
AAAAAAGCAAGCCGTCTGCACGGTATTTTGCAATTTCTTCATCATCAAGAGTTACCTGCAAATCAATGATTTTTGAAAGCTGGCCACGTGCAATTACTGCGTCATTTACTGCGAGGTAATTTTTTGAAACTCCGTTTTTTATAACTTCAACGTCAAACAAAATGCGTTCTTCAACCGAATAGTCGCCCTTAAGAATTCGGGTAAGCTCGCTGATTCCATCAATTTCAATGTCTGCGGCAAAACCTAGCCTGCCGACGTTTACTCCGATTAACGGCTTGTCAAAGCTTGCTGCATATTTTGCGGCGTGGATTATCGTTCCGTCACCGCCGACGGTTATGGCAATATCGCAGATTCTGAAAAGCTCTTCAATTGTGTCCGTATAGGAAATCTTAACGCCCTTATAAAAGGGCGCACATTCTGTAAGCATAAATACCTCTGCATTATTGGAAAGCATAAGCAGAGATATTTCACCTGCGCAGGAAATTGCTTCTTCTTTTGAAAGATTTACAACAACGGCTGTTTTCATAAAATCACCTGTTATTTATCGAGTGCATTGTGCGAGTTTTCTACAAGCTGTTTCGGAGTGACCTCTGTGTAGGACTTCGGGTCATCGCTTTTGCGAAGATGAATAAGATATTCAATATTGCCCTCAGGTCCCTTTATCGGCGAAAAGTCGAGATTTAATACATCAAATCCGTTTTCAAGACAGAAATTGAAGATGCTTTCAACAACCTCAATATGTACCGACGGGTCACGTACAACGCCCTTTTTGCCTACCTTTTCACGTCCTGCCTCAAACTGAGGTTTAATAAGGCATACAGCCTGAGCGTTTTCAGACATAAGCTCTCTGGCAACAGGCAGAATCAGCTTAAGTGAAATAAAGGAAACGTCAACAGAGAAAAAGTCGATTTCATCGGGTACCTGTTCACGTGTAACCTTTCTCATATTTGTGCGTTCAAGGTTTACCACACGTTCATCATTGCGAAGCTTCCACGCAAGCTGCCCATAGCCTACGTCGATTGAATAAACCTTTTTTGCTCCGTTTTGAAGCATACAATCGGTGAAGCCGCCTGTCGAAGCACCGATATCCATCGTGATTTTGTCTTTTAAGTCAAAGTCAAAATTATTGATTGCCTTTTCAAGCTTTAACCCGCCCCGGCTGACATATTTCTGTGTGTTGCCTCTTACTTCTATTTTGGCGTTTTCATCATATGTTGAGCCGCATTTGTCAGCTTTCTGATTGTCAACATACACCTGACCGGCCATAATTACGGCTTTTGCCTTTTCACGACTGTCGGTGAAGCCCTTTTCATAAACAAGTATATCAAGTCTTTTTTTCATTTTCGGTTTGATTTTCTCCCAAATTCTTTGTAATGACGTCGCACATTCCCTTGCTGTCAAGTTTTAGCATTGCAAGTGCTTCGGAAACCGACATCTGCTTTACAAATTTATCGTTTATTGCCTTTATGCGATAGTTTCCGTTAAAATCGGTTCTCTGGAGCAAATCGGAAAAATTACGGGCAATTCCGCCGTTTTTTATTCCCTCCTCAAAGAACCATACGTTTTCAAAGCTTGACGCAAACTCAACGGCTTCGCTGTTAATCGGTCTTATCTTACATAACTTTAATATACAGATTTCAATTCCGCTTTCTGCAAGCATTTCCTTTGCACGGCAGGCATATGAAAAAAGTCTGCCGTAGGTAATGAGAAGATTTTTACATTCCTTGTTACCGTAAATATCATAGTCAATGCTTTCTTCGCCGTAATCATCGGGGCAGTAAAGCTCTCCACCTCGGGGATAACGGACAACAGCAAGGCTGTCGCACATATATATTGCAGTTCCGAGCGCCTTTTTAAGTCCGATAAAATAAGAGGGTGAAAAAATAGTTGTGTTCGGAATTGAATTGAGCATTGAAACGTCAAAAACGCCCTGATGTGTTTCGCCGTCACTGCCGACAATTCCTGCTCGGTCAACAGCAAGCACAAGGTGAATATTGCCGAGCGCAGAGTCGTGAATAAGCTGGTCATAGGCACGCTGTAAAAATGTGGAATAAACGGCAAAAACAGGTCTCATTCCACGAGAAGCAAGTCCGCACCCGAAAGTTACTGCGTGTTCCTCTGCAATTCCTACGTCAAAAAACCTTTCCTTATACATTTTGGAAAAGTCTCCGAGTCCTGTTCCCGTTGACATAGCGGCTGTGATTGCGCAGATTTTTTTATCCTGCTGAGCAAAATCGCACATTGTCTTTCCGAAAACTGAAGAAAATCCCTTGTGGCTTGAAATTGGCTCGCCCGAATCAATATCAAACTGACCGATTCCGTGAAACTCACCCGGATTATCCTCGGCAGGCTGATAGCCCTTTCCCTTTTTGGTGACAACGTGAATCATTACGGGAGCGTTAATCTTCTTTGCCGCTGCAAATGCGTTTTCAAGCTCCTCGACATTGTGACCGTCAATCGGACCTAAATAAGTAAAACCAAAGCAGTCAAACAGCGTATTTTTATATACAAGATTTTTGATTCTGGACTTTCCGTGCTGTAAAAATGATTTTATAGGCTTTCCAACAAGGGGTATTTTTGAAAGCACTTTTTCGGTAAACTTTTTTACTCTGATATACCACGGCTGTATTCTTACGGTTGTCAAATAGCGAGGAAAAGCACCGACGTTTTTTGAAATTGACATTTTGTTGTCGTTTAGTATGACAATGAAATTCTTATTAAAACGTCCTGCGTTATTCATAGCCTCAAACGCAAGTCCGCCCGTAAACGAGCCGTCACCTATAACCGCAATAGTGTGGCTGTTGTCACCGTTTAGCAATTTAGCGTTGGCTATTCCGAAAGCCGCTGAAATTGAGGTGCTGCTGTGACCAGTGTTGAAGTCGTCGTACTTGCTTTCTGCCCTTTTCGGGAATCCCGAAATACCGTCCTTCTGACGCAGGGTGTCAAAGCTTTCATATCTGCCCGTAAGTAATTTATGCGTATAGCTCTGATGTCCTACGTCCCAGACAATACTGTCCTTTGGAAAATTGAAACTCCTGTGAAGAGCTACGGTAAGCTCTACCACTCCGAGATTGGGAGAAAGATGACCTCCGTTTACCGATACGGTTTCGACAAGCTTTTCACGTATTTCTGTGCAAAGCTTTGGAATATCGTCCTCATTTAAGCGTTTTACGTCATTAGGTGATTTAATTTTTGAAAGAAGTTTATATTCACCCATAGTTATTTACCATTTCCTGAATTTAATTACAATAAACCTTATTTTTTTCGGCAGGCAAGCTGACGTGCAAAATCAGAAAGACTGCTTACATCACCGCTGAATACTTCAAGCGACTTTAAAGCCTTTTCTGTGAGTTCATCTACAAGCTCACGGCATTTTTCAATGCCGAGAAGTGAAACATAGGTAGACTTGCTGTTTTCCAAGTCACTGCCGACAGGCTTGCCAAGCTCTTCATTTGACGAGGTAACGTCGAGTATATCGTCCTGAATCTGAAAGGCAATACCTATACACTCGCCGTATTCTGAGGCGGCTTTTATATATTTTTCATCTGCACCTGCGCAGATACAGCCAAGCTCGCAAGCTGCTTTTATCAGGCAGGCAGTTTTTTTGTAGTCCATTTCACGCAGAACTTCAATCGGAGCGTTGGTGTTTTCGCTCACAAGGTCTATAACCTGACCTCCGACCATTCCGACAGCACCTGCGTATTTTGCAAGTGTGTTTACGCCCTTGCGGCAGGCTTTGTCGCCGATAAGCTCTGAAGTTTTGTCACTGCTCATTATTTCAAAAGCAAGAGTCTGAAGAGCGTCTCCAGCAAGTAAAGCAGTATCTTCACCATATACTATATGATTTGAGGGTTTTCCCCGTCTTAAATCATCGTCATCCATACAAGGCAAATCATCATGAATAAGCGAATAGGTATGAATCATCTCAACAGCGCAGGCAAACGGTGCCGCTTTTTCGGCTTTTTCTCCGCAAAGCTGAGCAAACTCAAAAACAAGGCACGGACGAACACGCTTTCCGCCTGCTTCAAGGCTGTATTTCATTGATTCTATAAGCTTTTTTTCTTTACAATTCAAGTCAGGCAGAAAATCAAATAAATATTTTTCTGTTAGAGAAATAAAATCAGTTTTCAACTAAGTTTCCCTCCCCGTTCTTTATGCGCTGTATTCTCTCGTTTATATCTTCAATCTGTCCCTTGCAACTTTCAAGCTCTTTCATACAATAAGCCAGAAGCTCGCAAGCCTGAGCATACTGCTCAACACTTTCCTGCAAGGTAAGACCTTTGTTTTCCATATTCTTTACAATTTCTTCAAGCTTTGCGTTAGCCTGTTCAAACGTCATTTTTTTATCCATTAGAGTAGCACCTCTGAAAATTCAATAATCAATTATTCATCTGCATATTCAAGCAGTCTTTGAATTCTGTGGTTTGCTCCGCTTCGGCTTATTGGCGGATTAAGATTCTGACCCAGATCCCTTAGCGACATCTCGGGATTTTCAAGCCTTAAATATGCAATTTCTCTTAAATCGTCAGGCAAGGAATCAAGACCTTTTGTCTTTTTAATTTTTTCAATTGCTTCAAGCTGTTTTGCGGCAGCTGAGGCTACCTTGCCGATATTTGCAATTTCGCCGTTAATACGGCGGTTTACGTTGTTGCGCACAAGCTTTACAGCCTTTGTGCCCATAATCTCCATTGCCTTGACGGGTGCGCCGATATATGTAAGCAGGTCGCAGATTTGCTCACTGCCCTTGAAATAGACAACATAGCTTCCGTTTCGCACTACTGTTTTAGGAGTGAAATCACACTCGGTAATTTCAGAAAGAATTTTGCACAAATCAAGCGATAAATTCTTGTGCGGAACGCAGAATTCTGCGTGATAGCCTTTCATCGGGTCAGAAACAGAGCCGCAGGAAAGGAAAACTCCCCTGATAAATGCGCCTGACAGCTCCTCGGAGCTTACGTTTGCTCTGTTTACACGCAGTGAAACCTGATTTTTCGAATGTCCGAAATCCTCGAAAATTTTCTTACATTCATCAGAATCTACAACCACTATTTTGTATAGGTGAGTATCGTCTGACCTTGTACGAAGTGCCGTCTGCTTTTCAAGTATAGGCATATATAGATTCTGCAACAAAAACGTTATCCGTTTGCAGGCATAGGTGTTTTCGGTTTTGAATATAATTTTGCTCTCGGAAAATGTCTTTCCGAACAGCAACATTCCGTAAAGCTCAGCCTTTAAAAGCTCGCGTTCGTAAACCTCTGTTTGGCAGAGCTCCTTTTTTATTTCGGAAGAAAAAGACACTTTTATCCTCCTTTATATACAATAAATAACTTTACTTTGATACGTCACGATGCTGGATTACACAACGGTAGCCCTTCTGAACAAAATGCTCATCAAGCGTTCTTGCAATTGTAACGCTTCTGTGCTTTCCTCCTGTACAGCCGATTCCGACTACAAGCTCGCTTTTACCTTCTTTGAGGTAAAGCGGAACGGAAAAATCAAGCAGATTAAGAGTACGTTTAATAAATTCCTGAGTTTCATCGCTGTTGAGAACATAATCACGAACCTTTTGGTCAAGTCCCGTAAGATGCTTAAGCTCGGGAATATAGTACGGATTAGGCAGACAACGCACGTCAATAATAAGGTCGGCTTCAAGCGGAATTCCGTACTTAAAGCCGAACGACATAAAGGTAAGAGTAAGACTCTGTGAGGTGTCCTCCATAAACATTGACATAACACGCTCACGAAGCTGTTTATTTGACATATAGGTTGTATCAATTTTATAGTCAGCAAGCTTTTTTATCGGAATTAGCAGAGCCTTTTCAAATTCAACCGCTTCCGAAACAGAGCCGTCTTTGAGCCGTTCGGACAACGGGTGCTTTCGGCGTGTTTCTTTATACCTTACGATAAGGCAGTCAACCTTTGCATCAAAGAAAAGTATGCTTACGCTTTTGTACTTTTTCTTGAAATTTTCAATTTCTGAATACATATCTTCAAAGTTTTCGTTGCCTCTGACGTCAACTACTACTGCAACACGTTTCATCATATTGTCCTTTGAATTAAGGCACAAGGTATAGAGCGTTGAAAGCAAAGATGCAGGGATGTTATCAACGCAGTAGTATCCGATATCCTCGAAAACGTGGAGTGCGCTTGTTTTGCCTGCACCCGACATTCCCGTAATAATTACAAATTCCATAAAATCACCAAATTATAGTATAATCAGCTCACATTCAAGATTATAACCCGTTTTGTCTGAAACGGTTTTCTGAATCTGACTGATTAAATCTCTGACGTCCTTTGCAGTAGCGTTTGACCTATTGATTATAAAGCCTGCGTGCTTTTCGGAAACCTGAGCACCTCCGCAAAGTTTACCCTTTAAGCCGCACTGTTCAATTAATGCGCCTGCAAAGTTACCCTCGGGGCGTTTGAACACACTGCCTGCGCTTGGATATTCAAGCGGCTGTTTTGTACTGCGGCGTGACATATAATCGTCCATTTTTGCTCTTATTTCATCTGAATTTCCCTTTTTAAGTTTCAGGGTAACTCCAGTAATTATCATATTATTGTTGCGGTAAACACTTGTTCTGTAACCGAAATTCAAACTATCCTTTTCGGTTCTTCCGATTTCTCCGATAGGTGAAATGTGAGAAACACTATGTACTACGTCTTTCATTTCTCCGTCGTAAGCACCTGCATTCATAAATACTGCGCCGCCGACAGTTCCGGGGATTCCCCACGCAAATTCAAGTCCTGACAAGCCGCAGTTGAGCGCAAACTTACAAAGATAAGCGAGCGTTGCGCCTGCACCGCAGAAGATTGTTGTATCATCAAGGAGAGTGATTTTGCGAAAATCGCCGTCAAGGCGGATAACGGCACCTCTGATTCCCTCATCACTTACAAGCAGATTGCTTCCGTTTCCGAGAATCAAATAGTCAACATCCGAATCCTGACATTCTTTCAGAATTGTGCTGAGCTTGCTCAGATTGTTAACTTTTATGTAAGCGTCGGCATTTCCGCCGATTTTAAATGATGTGTGCTTGCTCATAGGCTCATTTTGTCTTGCCTCGCAACCCAGAATTTCGGCGAGATTAAAAATGATTTCGCTTTTATTCATAAAATACCCCTTTATTCTATATCAATATGAAATATTCTTCTCATCAAAATACGCTTTTAAGTTTTCAACATTTGTATTTACAATAAGTTTTTCCGGGAAATCAATATCCTCAAGCATTTCAAGAGTTTTACCGGCTCTGCCGAGAGTATTTGTAAAATGAGCGTCGGTATCAACGCAGATTCTTGCGCCGTACTTTTTGCAGAGCTTTGCGATTGTTACGCAGTTACCAACATAATCTCTGTTATATCTGAATGCCGAATCGTTAATTTCAACAAGCTTGCCGTTCTTTGCAAAAACAGGAATAACCTTGTCATAATCGTATTTAAAGTACTCCGAACCGCTGTGACCGATTACGTTTACATTCGGATTTTCCGCTAATTTCAGGTAAGCGTTAGTGCACTTCTCAACCGTTGCCTTACCGTCAAGCGTAATTGTGTGCATTGAAGCTACTATCCAGTCAAGGTGATTCTGAAGAGAAGCTTCAACGTCAAGATTTCCGTCGTAATCGCAGATATTTGCTTCTATTCCACGCAACAGCCTTACGCCTTGAAGATACTCAGGCAAAAGGCTGAGCGATTCAAAGTAAAACGGACCGGGTGCTCCCGGCATTGTACGGGCATGGTCGGTAATAGCCAAAGCAAAAAGTCCGAGTTCAGATGCCTCGTAAGTCATTTCGGTAACGGTTGCATATGCGTGAGTTGATGCTATTGTATGTGTGTGAAGGTCTGCTATTAACTTCATTTATGTTCTTACTCCCATTTATCTACTACAGTTTTTGGTGAATCGGTCATCTCGTCAACGTCCATTCCAAGACTGCGCAACAAATCCTGTGCGGCATTGTAGCCCATTTTCTTCTGTCTGTTGTTCATAGCGGCTACTTCAATAATTACTGCAAGGTTTCGACCGGGCTTTACGGGGATTGTAAGAGTCGGCACTTCAACACCGAGAATATCCATATATTCATTGTCAAGTCCCATTCTGTCGTAAACCTTTGTGCTGTCCCAGAGTTCGAGGTTGATTACCATATCTATTTTTTCCTGCATTTTAACAGCACCCATACCAAAGAGCTTACGTGCGTTGATAATTCCTATTCCTCGAAGCTCGATAAAATGCCTGATATTTGCAGGTGACTGACCGATAAGCGTTGTTGCAGAGGTTCTGCGGATTTCAACTGCGTCATCTGCAACAAGTCGGTGTCCACGCTTGATAAGCTCCATAGCCGTTTCGCTCTTACCTACTCCGCTGTCGCCGATAAGCAGACAGCCTTCACCGTAAACCTCGACAAGAACGCCGTGTCGTGTGATTCTCGGCGCAAGAGCGTTGTTAAGATAATGAACAAGTCGGGCAGTCAAATCGGAAGTGTTATCGTCAGTGCTGAAAATTGAAACCTTGTGAAGCTTTGCACTTTCAAGAATTGCAGTTGAAGGCTCAATATCACGGCAGATTATTACAGCAGGCGGACCAAAGCTGAAAATTGAGTCGATGACCATTCTCTGTGCTTCCGAACCGAAACGTCCGAGATATGAAAATTCGGTATGACCGAGTACCTGAATACGCTTGTTATCAAAAAACTCAAAGTAGCCGGTAAGCTCAAGTCCAGGTCTGTTAATTTCAACAGTCGTTATATTAATATCCTTGTAATTTTCCGCTATATATACCTCATTGAGGTTTAAGTCATTGACAATATCCGACAAAGGAACAGAAAATTCAACAGACATACATTCACCGCCTTAAATATTTCGGGTATTATAGTTATACCTATTATACACCATATTGAGGTCGGTATAAAGTCTTTTTATGAATTATTTTTCAAATATTTTATTATTTTTATCATTTTTCAGCATTAATTTTTACAGTTTCTGCTTTTATTTCTTTTTCAGAATTAATATATGAAACAGAAAATTCTTTAATGGTGTCTGAGAAAAAATTATTGAATATAGATAAAGAATTAAGGCTTATATCTTTATTTTTATTCTTCAAAAGAACAATATGCTCTTCAACCTCTTCGGGTAGCTTCTTATTGTTTACAAATTTTTCCGCTAAATTTTCATCGCATAATGTTACATACATAAGGGGTGAAAAATAAGGCTTTTCTGATATATATTTTATATCAGATTTAAGTGTTTTATCCGTTATTCTCTCTTCGGTTATAAACAGCTCAAGCTTTGAAAGCGAGAGATTCGGGATATACTCGCTTTGTGCTTTTGAGCAGGCTTGTTCAAAGGAATCTGCAAATACAGAAGTAAAAACGGGTGTATCAGAGCTTGAAAGCAGATAAAACGTGTAGCAAATTCTGCCGTCTTTTTCCCCAACCGTGACAGTTTCAGCAATTGAAGCCTTATCAACCTGTTTTGAGCTTGAACAGCCTGTAAACAGGATAGATAATATACATAGAAGGATTAATAATATTTTTTTAGTCATTTAATCTCCTCCTGAAAGCAAATAAATAGAGCGTGGGAATTACGACTGCTGAAATAAAGGAGAGAATATTTAAGAGATAGTGATTAGTTAATAATTCTTTTACGGTATTAAAATGATATGCACATATAAAAAGCACAAAAATGATAATTGAAAAAACAAGGACAGTCGGCAGAGAACTGCTTTTACCTGTAGATTTGCAAATACACGTCAGAATCAGCGAAATTGCAAGAAATACCGTCAGCAGTGATATTGAAAGATAAAGGCTGTCAAACCCGCCGACATCACCGAAGTGAGTTGTCTTTGAGAGCAAAAAGCATCTGTAATCCTGTGCAAATGCATATTCGCCGAGTACGAATGTTGTGAAAAAAAGAATAAGTGCAAAAACAATTGCTGTTACTGCGACTGAAAAAACAATTTGCCTTGAACTGAAATTTTTGCTATATCCCGATAAAACCGCAAAAATCACCGCAGTGAATGAAGGCGACAGAAAAAAAGAAACATTATTTAAAAAATCACTTTTCTGCCCGCTGAAATTAAAATGATTTATTTTTATTTCCAAATTAGAAATATTCCCTGTGAAAATAAGCAAAAACACTATAAATGAAAAAGCAAAAATGAAAACTGAACTTCTTGCAATTGCGTTTGTTCCTTTATATGCGGCATACACGCAGACAGCAAGTAAAACGAATGCAACTGCAAAAATATTTGCCTCGCTGTTGAGCTTTTTTGAAAACATATCGCAGTATTTAATTAAAAAATATTCGGATGTAAAGACAAAGTACAGACAGTAAAAAGCAGAAACAAAAATTATTGCGTTGGGCGTTTTTATATGAGCCATCGACATAAAATCAAGGTCTGTTCTGTTTTTTATTATTACTGACGGTATGAAGAATAATGCTGTTACTGAAAATCCGCAAAGCAAGGTGAAAAGATTGAACAGAAATGACGTATTTTCAGGAAGGTCAAAGCTTTCAAGTAGAATTACGGAAATACCTGAAAGGAATATAAGAAGCAACAGCCTTTTTGACGGGAATTTAATTTTTGTCTGCATAGCTGTCCTCCGTTTCAGGGAATTTCTGCACCTTTATTGTTCGCTTTGAAAGGCTTTTCCAGTCTGCACGGATAAAAACATCCCTCATACTTTTCATCGAGAACGGTGCAAGCGACGACATATACGGCACTCCGAGTGAAGTTTTGGCGCACATATTAATCATAACAACACAGGATGCCAGCACTATTCCCCACAAGCCAAAAATTCCTCCGACAATTACGAATGAAAAACGCAGAACGGTTATCGGCGGATAAAGCGGTGAGGTTACATAACTGCAAATTGCGGCGGTTGCAACTACCATAAGCGTTGAGGAGCTGATAAAGCCAGCGCTGACAGCACTTTCGCCAATTACAAGCGCACCTACTATGCTGACAGCGTGTCCGAGCGGTTTCGGGATTCGAAGTCCTGCTTCTCGCATAATTTCGTATACAAAGGTGATTATCACCACTTCAAGCGTTACAGGCAAGGGTGTATCTGAAAGGGATTCCGAGGTTTTTATGAGCAGTCCTGTCGGGAAGTATTCGGGATGAAACTGAGCAAACGCTGTATAAAGCGCAGGCAGATAGACCGCAATAAAAAATGAAAGGTACTTAAGAATTCTGATAAATGTTGCGTAGTAAGGGCGGTTTGAATAATCGTCGACGCTCTGAAACTCCTCTACAAACAGATGAGGTAAAATTATTACAGCAGGAGTGCCGTCAATGAGTATTGCTACCCTGCCCTCTGTCAGCTTGCCGCAGACGGTATCGGGACGTTCGGAAATTCCCACTCCTGAAAAAATCGACTTTGAACCCTTATCCTCAAGATATTCCGTAAGATACCCTGACGCAAGCACTGTTTCAAGATTGCAGTCTTTAAGTCGGTTACGGATTTTTTTGAGGATTTCGGGAGAAACGCTTTTTTGCAGGTAGCAAAGCATAAGCTGAGTTTGTGATTTACTTCCGACGGTGATTGTTTCAAAAACAAGGTCGGGACTTTTAATTCTTCTGCGTATAAGCGTCATATTAATTCGCAGAGGCTCGGTAAAGCCTTCTCTTGAGCCTCGCTGAACAACCTCGCTTTCAGGCTCGCTTACTCCTCGGAACGAAAAGCCCTGAACGCCTATCGCAAGCATTCTGTCTGTTCCGTCAACAGCAAGCAAGGCAAATCCTGAGGTTGAAAACATTACCGCTTCATCAAAGGTGCTGAATTCAGCAATTTCACTCGATGTTAAGACGGAAGTCTTTATTTCATCAAAAATTTTATCTGATGAATTTTCTGAAAAGCTGTAAGCAAGCAAAGGATTGATTACCGAGAGTGCAATTACCTCTTTACTGCACATTCCTTCTATTGTAATTATCGCCGCTTTTACGGAGCTTTGTACAGACAATGTCATTTCACGCACAGTAAAATCCGCAGAGGAAGCAAACATCTTTTTAAGCGTATCAAGATTTTTTGTCAACGAGTTGTACATCTTATCACCTGCATTTAGTTTTATCAGCAATTATATTTTTATTCGGAAGAATATGTAAGCGCATTTTGCAGATATTAACAGTGGTGATTCTATGATTATTTCAATTATTCGCACAATACTTCTATATGCTTTTGTCGTGCTCGCCGTAAGGCTTATGGGCAAGCGGCAGATAAGCGAAATGCAGCCGAGTGAGCTTGTAATTACGCTTATAGTATCGGAAATTGCTGCTATTCCTATGCAGAATACCTCTCAGCCGCTACTGAGCGGTATAATTCCAGTAATGGTGCTTGTTGCGCTTGAAATTGCGGCAAGCGTACTGATGATGAAAAGCGGAAGATTCCGTAAAATTATGTGCGGCAGTCCGATTGTAGTAATTCGTGACGGAAAAATCTTACAGAACGAAATGCGCAGACTAAGGCTGACAACAGAGGATTTGTGTGTTCAGCTTCGTCAGCAAAATATTTTTTCAATAGAGGAAGTTCAATACTGCATTGTTGAAACAAACGGAAAAGTCAGCGTACTTGAAAAACCGCAAAGCAGAACGCCGAGCGCTGACGACCTTAAAATAAAAATCAAGGACAACAAAATTGAAACGGTTGTTGTAAGCGACGGTCAGATACTTGACAATTCTCTTAACCTCTGCGGCAAAAATGAAGATGATGTTTACAAAATTCTGAAAAGTGAAAACACAAGGCTTAAAGATGTTTTTCTTATGACGCTTGACGCTTTGGGAAAATACAATATTGTGCAGAAAGAGGAATAAGTATGAAAAGAATATATGTTTCGCTGATTTTTATGCTGATTGTCGCAATCAGCGCCGCTTTACAGCTCGGTTACGTCAGCGCAGAGGTCGACACGTTTGTTTCTATGATTGAGCAGAGTGATAAATATATGAGAAAAAGCGAATTTGAAGAAGCAATTAATGTTTGTAAAAAAATAGAAGAAAAATGGGACGATTCGGCTAAAAAAATAGATATGCTCCTCATCCACGATTATGTTGACGAAATCGGCAATAAAATTTCAAATATGCGCTCGTATGCTGAAAATTGCAGTCCCGATATGTATTTTGCAGAAAGCACAACAGCAAAAAAAGAACTCGCCTCCATAAAAGAAAGCGAGTATCCGTTAGCTGAAAATATCTTATAATCAATTAAGCTGATTAGCTTTTGTAAGTCTTGTTTTAACTGTTTCAATCAGCCAGAAAATCAGAAATACAACTGCATTGACAATTACAACACTGGCACCTGTGGGTGTGTCAAGCGAATATGAAGCGCACATTCCGACAAAAAAGCAACAAATCGAAAGCACTCCCGAACAGAGAATTACCGACTTGAATTTTTTGCATACTCTCATTGAAGAAAGTGCAGGGAAAATTATCAGTGCTGAAATGAGCAGTGTTCCCATTATTCTCATACCGATAACGATTGTCAGAGCGGTTAAAAGTGCAATAACAGTGTTGTATACTCCTGTTTTTAAGCCCGTTGCCTTTGAAAAACTCTCATCAAAGGTAACGGCAAAAATTTTGTTATAAAATATTACAAAAACTACGATAACCACAAGAGCAAGCACTGCACACATTATTGCGTCTGCATTTGTCGTTGCAAGGATACTTCCGAACAGATAGGAATTAAGGTCTGTATTTACCCCCGAAACACTTACGCAGACAACGCCTATTGCAAGTGAAGTGCTTGAAATAATTGCAATTGCGGCATCACCGTTTATTTTGCTGTTTTCGGAAAGCCTTAAAAGCAAAAATGCCGCAATAACTATGACGGGAACTGCAACCTCAAGCGGTGCAAGATTAAGAGATGCGGCTACTGCAAGCGCACCAAAGCCTACGTGTGACAGTCCGTCGCCTATCATTGAATAGCGTTTTAAGACAAGCGTTACTCCGAGCAGAGAAGCACAGAGCGACACAAGCAAGCCTACAATAAAAGCTCTGATTATGAAATTATACGAAAACATTTCGGCAAGCATTTCTATCACTGCAAAGCACCCCCTCTGTGATTATGACGGCAGTCATCACATGGACAGTCGGTAATCATAAATTTTCTGCCGATATCCGAATGGAGATACTGATGCGCCGTACCGTAAAAATAGGTACTTTTGGAAAGGTGAAGAATTTTTGATGCATTGTTCACCGAAGCCGTAATATCGTGTGATACCATAATTATTGTAATACCGTTTTTATTGAGATTTTTAATAAGAGCGTACATATCAGAGGAAGCTTTCGGGTCAAGCCCAGTTACAGGCTCGTCGAGAATAAGAAGCTTATGGGTCGCACATAGTGCTCTGGCAAGCAAAACTCTCTGTTGCTGACCGCCTGAAAGCTCACGAAAACACTTTTTGCGTAGAGGATAAATTCCCGTTAGCTCCATATTTTTAACCGCAGTTTCCTTTTGCTCCTTTGAATAGAACAGGGTGTGCTTTTTGTTTAGGCAACCCGAAAGCACTACTTCGGAAACAGAGGCAGGAAAATCCTTTTGAAGCACGGTCTGCTGAGGTAGATAACCGATTTCGCACTGCTTTAATCCGTCACCATATGAAATTGAACCGCTTTGAACCGACAAAAGTCCAAGCAAGCACTTCATCAGCGTTGTTTTACCCGAGCCGTTCTCGCCTACTATGCAGACATAATCGCCCTCGTCGATTTTCAGGTTAATATCAGACAAAACAATTTTGCCCTCATAACCCATTGAGGCATTTTTTATTTCAATAAGTGCCATCAGTTCAAAGCCTCCTTTAGTGCGTTTGCGTTTTGTTCCATTAAAGAAATATAAGTTGCTCCGTCTGTAAACTCATCCTTCGTTACGTTGTGACAGGAAGAAAAACGCATTGTTTTTGCTCCTGTGTCCTCCGAAATCAGCTTTGCAACCTTGCCGTTTGAAAATTCAAGATAAAAAACTACCGGAACATTATTCTCACGGGTAAAATCTATCATATGAGTTACGGTAGTAATACTCGGCTCGGTTTCACTGCTGCAACCGGGAAACGCACATTCATATTCAAGTGAATAGTCCGTTACAAAGTAGAGAAACGGAAAACGGTCACCGAAAACTACCGTATTTCTTTCTGCATTACTCACAATATCAGTAATTTCTGAATCAAGAGCCTGAAGTTTTGCTAAATAACTGTCTTTGTTTGAGGAATATATTGCTTTGTTATCTGAATCACATAAAGATAATTCATCATAAATAGCAGTAGTTAATTTTTCTGCATTCCTAACGGAAGTCCAGATATGCTCGTCATATTCATCACCGTGCTCGTGTTCTTCACTATGTTCTTCGTGTTCGTGGTCGTGTTCTTCGTGGTCAACGCTCTGCTCGTAAAGCAAGTCAACATAATCCATCATTCGCAAAACTTTCATATTCTTATTTTCAATTGACTCGAGCACGCTTTCTACCCACTCGTCGCTCTCACCGCCGTTATAGATGAAAATATCGCAATTTTCAATAGCAACTATATCCGATGGAGAAGGGTCGTAGCTGTGAGGCTCGCTTCCCGGAGAAAGCAAAAGCCTGATGTCAGCTTTATCCCCTGCTATACTGCGTGTAAAATCGTAGTAAGGAAAAATAGTTGTGACAACGCTTATTTTTCCACTACTGTTTTTTGATTCGCTATTTTCAGACGAACAGGAAGACAGCGAAAATAAAGTTGTAAAAACTATAAATAAAGAAAGTGCGAATGATAATAATTTTTTCATTAATTACGCTCCGAAAAACAAGGGGCTGCACAGAATATACTTATTCTGAATGCAACCCCTGAAATTATAAATATAAAAGAATTACTTAGATGCTTTCTTTAAAGCTTTCTTTTCCTTCTTGTGATTCTGCCACATTACCCAGAGAGGACCGGCAATGCATACTGACGAGTAGCAACCTGAAATTACACCAATCATCATAGGAAGTGCAAACGACTGTACAGAAGAAATATTGAAGAAGATAGCAACTATATAAACAATCAGAATAGCTGAAAGCGTTGTAACTGATGTCATAATTGTTCTCTTGATTGTCTTTGTGCAGCTGAGATTGAATACAATACCTGCATCTGCCTTACTGCCAAGAGCCTTTCTTTCTTCACGCACACGGTCGTAGATTACGATTGTATCGTTAAGCGAATATCCGAGAATCATAAGTACTACTGCGATAAAGTTAGAGTCAATCGGCATCTGGAAGATAACATAGAGGAAGTAAATCATCGCAATATCGTGGAAGAGTGCAACAAGTGCCATAACACCGGCTGAAAGACCGCCGATTTTCTTGAATCGGAATGTAACATAAAGCACCATAAGAATTGAAGCAATTGCTACGGCTGTAAGACACTTTAAGAGGAAGTTAAAGCCCATTGAAGCGTCAACAGAGTTTGATTCAAGGCATTTGAAATCATTATCGGGATACTGCTTCTGAAGGTCAGCTTCGAGATTTTGCTGAATGTCAGTTTCAATAGCGTCATTTCCTGAGAACTGAACAGAAACGTTGTTACCGGAATTACCCATAATATCTGTTGAGAATGATGTGGTAATCTTATCTGTAGTCTTGTTCTGTATGTAATCATAGAGCTCATTCTGGTCAATCTCACCACTGTAGCTGAAACGCAGAGTTGCACCGCCGGAGAACTGAATGTCAAGCGTTGTACCAAAAATAAAGTTGCAGATTATACCGAGCACGATTATTGCAATTGAAATACCGAAGAAAATTTTTCTCTTTCCTACAAAATCAATGATCTTTTTACCGCCGTTGTATTTTTCACTTACCTGCTCAACGGTCATCTGTGAATTTGCTTTTGTCTGAACATCATTTGTCATTCTTAGCACCTCCAAATAACCATTTTTTACGCAGGAATTTGAAGCCCGCAACGCTTCTCAGCATTATTCTTGAAAGGAATACACCCATTACAAAGTTCGAGATAACGCCGACGAGAAGAGTATAACCGAATGAGTAAATTGTACCTGTTGTTGATTCGCCGAAAATAATCGAGAGAATATTTGACGGACCGAATACAAGCATAAGAATTACTGAAACGATAATTACGGTCATATTACCGTCGATAATTGCAGACAGTGAGTTTTTGGTACCTCTGTCAAGAGCACCGTCAAGCGTTCTTCCTGCCCTGAGCTCTTCTTTGATACGTTCAGCAGTTATAACGTTACAGTCAACGCCCATACCGATTGACAGTATCATACCGGCAATACCCGGAAGAGTCATTGTAAAGGAAGGAATTGTTGTAAAGAAGCCTGAAACAGCTGCAATTGTAAGTCCCATCTGACCGAGAAGTGAGATAACAGCAATAAAGCCGGGCAGACGGTAGAAAATAATCATAATAAGTGCAATTATGATAAATGCAATAACACCGGCATAAGCCATTGCTGTAAGTGAATTTTCACCGAGTGTAGCACTGATACTGCCGTTGCTTACAGTTTCAAGCTGGAAAGGAAGTGCGCCTGCATTGATTTTATTAGCAAGGTCTGTTGCTTCTTTAGCAGTAAAATCGCCTTCAATTTGAGCCTTACCGTCTGTGATTGCTGCATTAACGGTAGGAGCAGAAAGCATAATATCATCCATCCAGATTGAAATAGTATCATTAACATACTGAGATGTGATTTCGCCGAAAGTTTTAGCACCTTCATCGGTAAATTCAAGACTTACTACGTATTGTGACTCACCTTTGTCACTCTGATATACGCTCGCCCTTGCAGACTTAACCTGAGAACCGTCCATAAGTATGTTTTCAGTGTCGCCTGTCGGGGTTTTGTAAACATAGCTGCCGTCCGAACCGACTTCAGTATTTGCATACTCCTTGCCGGGACGGAATGTAAGCTTTGCAGTTGAAGAAATCTCGTTGATTGCTTCTACAGCGTCATGCTCTTTTTCGTCTGATTTCCACGGAAAA
>JBJFHX010000057.1:0-18110 GCA_051893995.1 Ruminococcus sp. | reverse complement strand
TCGTCTGATTTCAACGGAAAACGAACTATAATTCTGTCGTTGCCCTTATCAGCATACAGCTCATAATCTGTAATGCCCTGTGAAATCATACGAAGCTCAATGATTGATTTAGCAGATTCTAACTGCTCATCAGTTGCGTCATAATCGTCGGCAGGCTTAAATGTTGCCTCAACACCGCCCCTGATGTCAATTCCCCATCGTATGTCGCCGATGCCTTTTAATACTGTGTTTTTGTTGTCGCCCGTGTAGTAGGATACTCCGAAAATCGCAGTAAACGAAAAGGCAAGTATCAGCAAAGCTACAATGAAGAACATAGGCTTTGGAACTCTTTTCATGCCTTTGAAACCTCCGTAATATAATTGTCCGAATTGTATGCGCAAAAATAACTCTGTTACTAAGCATAAATACAGACGTAACAGAGTTATTATAAAATTTTTTTCCAAAAATGTCAATGGATACAGAAATATTTGATAAAAAAATATTTTTATTTGACAAATTTTATATTTTAAAAGTCTATTTAAACGGATTTCAGGCTAAAATTAAACACTGAATTGAGCAAAATAACTTTATAAATATTATTTTTCAAGCAGCTTTTCACAAGCGGCTAGCTTTGTGCAAATACAGAAAACATCCATAGCAGTTCTTAGCTCGTCGTTTGGCGGGAATGTAGGAGCAATTCTGATGTTTTTGTCATCGGGGTCATTTCCGTAAGGATATGTTGCACCTGCACCTGTCATAACAACGCCGGCTTCTTTACAAAGCTGTACAACTCTTTTTGCCGTACCCGAAAGAACGTCAATGCTTACAAAATAACCGCCGTTTGGGTTAGTCCACTCACCTATTCCAGCAGGCTTGAGATTAGAATCAAGCGCATTGAGAACTATATCAAACTTTGGCTTCAATACAGCTTTATGCTTCTGCATATGCTCCATAACGCCGTCAAAATCCTTGAAATATCTGACGTGGCGAAGCATATTGAGCTTATCGTAGCTTATAACTTCGTAATTATATCTTTCCTTGAAAACCTTCATATTGTTATCGCTTGCAGCCATTGCAGCAACGCCTGCACCCGGAAAAGTTATCTTTGAGGTTGAGCCGAAAAGAATCGGCATATCCTCAGTGCCGTTCTTTTTGCACTCGTCAAAAATATTGAGAAGCTCATCGGGAGTATCGTTAATATCGTGGATGCAGTATGCATTATCCCACATAATTCTGAAATCCTTGGCAGCAGGTTTTAAAGCGGCAAATCTCTTTACCGTTTCATCGCTATAGGTAATTCCCTGAGGATTTGAATACTTGGGTACACACCAGATACCCTTGATTGAATCATCGCCCTCTACAAGCTTTTCAACAATATCCATATCAGGACCGTTTTCTGTCATAGGGACAGGTATCATCTCAAAGCCGTAATATTCTGTGATTCCAAAGTGACGGTCATATCCGGGAACAGGACAGAGGAATTTTCTGTTCTTTACCTCATACCACGGCTTGCAACCATCGACAATCGGTTTTGTCATAAGGCAGGATATTGTATCGAACATCATATTCAGACTTGAGCTTCCGCCGACCATAACATATTTTGAATCAACGCCGAGAATATCACCGAAAAGCTTTCTGCATTCTTCAATACCCTCAAGAACACCGTAGTTTCTGCAATCCATTCCGTCTGCTCCGACAAAATCTGATTTGCTGTTTAATACATCAAGAAGTCCGAGAGATAAGTCAAGCTGTTCCTTGCCGGGCTTGCCTCTTGCCATATTGAGCTTTAAGCCCTTTCCTTTATAGTCCTCGTATTTTTTTGTAAGTGCGGCATATTCCTTTTCAAGTTCTTCCCTGCCACAGTTTAAATAATTCATTTTGCTATCCCCTTAAACTATAATTGCAAAAATTCTTTTAAAACCTTTATATATTCTATAGCATACGGGGATAAAATGCAAGTCTTTTTTATTAATCTTGCATTTTTAGTTAAACAAAAAAGAACAGACTTACAAGCTTGTTTTTGTTCAAAGTTTGTAAGTCTGTTATATATTGCACTAAATTAATAGTATTGATAGTAATAATAACCCTTTTTATTCCTTTTCTGACTTAATTCGCAGCCAACTTCAATCAGTCCCAATACCTTTGAATCTGCAAGCTTTATGCTGTCAAGAAGCTTCTGCAAATCACCGTGAGTTGTAGAACGCTCTCTGACAACAACTACAAAACCTGCAATTAGATCTTTAAGCAGTAATGCGTCAGCAACAACACCGATAGGCGGAGTATCAAAAATAATATAGTCGTATTCCTCGGAAAGCTTATTGATAAGTTCAATAAAAGTTGCAGAGCACATAAGCTCCGACGGGTTAGGCGGGATAGTACCCGACGGAAGAATATCAAGATTATTAAGGACATCACGCTTTACGGTATCTTCGAAAGTCACCATCTTACCAATTATATTCGAAAGACCGGAAGAGTTATCAATTTTGAATATATTGTGGATATTCGGACGTCTTAAATCACAGTCAATTAAAAGAACTCTCTTTTCCATTTTTGAGAAAGAGATTGCAAGATTAGCAGAAACCGTACTTTTTCCCTCGCCCTTTGAATGACTAGTTACAGCAAAAATCTTTTTATCAACAGCAGAAAGTGAGAACATAATGTTTGTACGGGCTGATTTATATGACTCAACAATTGCAAATTTTGATTTATCAGACAAAGTTCCGCCCGACTTTTCGATAGTATTCTTTTTATTCTTGTCTTTTCCGAACAGCTTTATTTTCATTGCAATCACCTACCTTGAGTTTCAAAATCAGGAATTTCCGCAAATACGGGTAAGCCATAAATTTCCTGAATATCATCATCTGCTTTGATTGTTGTATCAATCAGCTCAAGGAGAATTGCTATTAAACATGATGCTGCAAGTCCTACAATCAGTCCTAAGAGTGCATTTTTAAGATTACTTGGTTCATACGGATTTGTGGGAACCTTAGCCTCTCGAATATTACCTATAGTACCGTACTTAAGATACTTATCAAAAACGGTTTTACATTTGTCTGCAACCTGATTTGCAACATTTGCACATTTCTGCGGATCGTCTCCGGAAACTGAAATTGTAATGAAAAATGTACTTTCATTAACAGTTATATTAACATAACAACCGTCATAAAGTGATGTAATCTCATCTGAATTCTGAAAAAGAGTAACGCATATCTTCGCAAGATTGGAAGAACCGCTGATATCAGAACTGTAAATTTTATTATTCTCTTTATTCGAAACACTATCACCATTGTAGTTCTGAACATATATCATAGCAGAAGTACTGTACATAGGTGTTATAATAAATTTTGAATACAGGAAAAACAATATGCCCATTAACATAGTAGCAAGCAAAATAAATTTCAGTCTGTGAAGCAAAACACCGATTATTTTTTGTATTGTAATATTCTTTGGCATTACGTTATACTCCTTCATCACATAAAATAAAGTGTTAAACATTATGAGCGTATTTTAATATTTTGTATCTAATTTATTATATTATATAACAATATAACAATAATTCTATTTTAGAATTATCCGACAAAAAAATAAAGGAAGTCCGTTAGACTTCCTTTATAAAAGTTATTTTTTACAAATTATCCTACTACATTAAGGAGTACACCTGCTGCAACAGCAGAACCGATTACACCTGCAACGTTCGGACCCATTGCGTGCATAAGGAGGAAGTTTCCGGGATTCTCCTGCTGACCGACTCTCTGTGCAACACGTGCTGCCATAGGAACAGCAGAAACGCCTGCAGAACCGATAAGCGGATTAACCTTGCCGCCAGTAAACTTATACATAAGCTTACCAAAGAGCAGACCGCAGGCTGTACCCATACAGAAAGCGATAAGTCCTAAAACGATAATTTTGATTGTATCCCATGTAAGAAAATTCTGACCAGATGCAGTTGCACCTACAGTTGTACCGAGGAAAATTGTAATGATATTCATAAGCTCGTTCTGAGCAGTCTTTGCAAGTCTTTCAACAACTCCCGACTCCTTAAAGAGGTTACCGAGCATAAGCATACCGACAAGAGGAGCAGCATCGGGAAGGAAGATTGCGATAAGAATAACAACGATTACAGGGAACATAATCTTCTCAAGCTTTGAAACCGGACGAAGCTGTTCCATAACAACCGAGCGTTCCTTCTTTGTTGTAAGAGCCTTCATAATCGGGGGCTGGATAATCGGAACGAGAGCCATATATGAGTAAGCCGCAATAGCAATTGAACCTAAAAGATGCGGAGCAAGCTTTGTGGTAACATAAATTGCGGTAGGACCGTCAGCACCGCCGATAATACCGATTGCACCTGCTTCAGCTTCTGTAAAGCCAAGGAAAATAGCACCGGTGAAGGTGATGAAGATACCAATCTGTGCTGCTGCACCGAGAATAAGGCTCTTGGGGTTAGCAATAAGTGGACCGAAGTCTGTCATACAACCGATACCAAGGAAGATAAGCGGCGGGTAAATACCAAGCTTTACACCCTGATAGAGATAATAAAGAAGTCCGCCGTAGGTCGGATTGTTATAATAAACTACACCATCAGGGAAAATCTGAGATTCATGACCTGCTGTAGAAATGCTTCGCTCAGCACATTGCTCAGCAGTCAGCCATTCGCCTGACGGAGCAGCCATAATTTCGGGATAAAGGTTAACGAGCAGCATACCGAATGCGATAGGAAGAAGCAAAAGCGGTTCATACTGCTTTTTGATAGCAAGATAAAGCAGAACAATTGATACGCCAATCATAACGTAGTTCTGCCAGTTCAGAGTAAATAAACCCGAACTCTGTAAAATGCCGTTTACGGCATCAACAAAACCCTGTAAAATTTCCATAAATAACGTCCTTTCCGAAAAACTTTAGCCTTAAAACGGGCGTGTATTATCAAGTATACCGGCATTTGCCCAAGCAGAACGACCGGCGTCTGACTTTTTAATACTCTTTATTCTTGCTTTTCCGGAAGAACCGTACATTGTGGCAACGGCTGCGGAAATTACGGCAACTACTTCATCTGTTACACCTTCCTGTACTGACGGAGCAGGAGAAGTTGCAGCAACAGGAGCAACTGTGGGAGCCGAAACAGAAGGCTTTTCTTCCTTTACCTTAATCTTTTCTTTTTTCTTTTTTCCGCTTTGCTGTGCCTTCTGCACAATTGTACTGTACAGCTTGATAATAAAAATCAAGAGTAAAAGCACCGAAAAGACAACTACAAATCCTGTTAGAATTACCTTTGCGGAAGCAATGCCCTTTTCGGATAAAGACATTCCGGCATCTGCGAGGACTGGAGTTACATTTGATAAATTCATAAAACGACCCCCATATTTGTGTATTACATATAGGTTAATTATACTTTATCCGCCACTTTTTTTCAATAAAAAATAGCGAGTGAATATTATTTTGGTGATATAACTAAATTTTATAGTACATTAAATAAATATTTGTATTTATATTTTTCCGAATATTATAGCATTATTACAGATTTATATGCTTTATTCGATAAGACCGAGCTTTTGTTTCCACTTTAAAATTCTTTTAACAGAATTTTCAATCTGTTCAGCAGGAATTTCACCGCTTTTAACTGATGAAAGCACCGCAGGATACTGCTCTTCAATATCACTGCAGCAGAGTAAGTCGTTGCCGCTTTTTATTGCAAGAACAGCCGCATTTTCAGTACCCGTATAATCAGTGATTGCACCCATTGACAAATCATCAGTCATTATTACTCCGTCAAAACCTAATTGGTTTCGCAGAATATTATGTACTTCTTCCGACAGGGACGCAGGGTATTCATCATCCATACAGCTTACAATATTGTGAGAAACAAGAATACAATCTGCTCCTCTGTTGATGCCTTCTGTAAAAGGTTTGAAGTCGGTTTCCGTAAAGGCTGAAAAATCACGGTTGTCATATGCAATTCCCGTGTGAGTGTCCTCGTTATTTCCGTAACCCGGAAAATGCTTTAATACTGTACCGAGCTTTTTCTCACTGCTGATTTCAACAACCTTTTTAACGAACTCACTTACTTCATCGGCATTTCCGCTGAAGGAACGGTCATACATAAATGCATCGTTATCAGACGTTACATCGCATACCGGTGCTAAATTTACGTTAATTCCAAGAGAAAGCAATAAATCGGCTTTTTCGGATGCATCCTCTTCAATTGCGCTCCAGCCTCCGATTGCAAAGGTTTCACGAGGGGATAAAAATGGAGCATCACGCAGATTTTCATTACTGCTTACTCTTACAACCGTTCCTCCCTCTTCATCAACTCCGATTAAAAGCGGAATTTTTGCACTATTCTGACAAGCACTGATATTATCCGTTATTTCTTCACGTGTTTTTCCGTCAAAGTCCTTACCGAACAGAATATATCCTCCGAGGTTATACTCCGACACCTGCTCCACAGCGTCAATGTCGGGGTATCTGACAAAGAACATCTGCCCTACCTTCTCTTCAACCGTCATTTCTGAAATCAGCTTGTCAATTCTTTTTTCAGCTATTTCCTCTTCGGAAATAGTTGTAGGCTGTACGGTTGTATTCTGCTGTTCTGTAGCAGAATCAACATTCTCAGAGGTAGAATTATTAAAGTTACAGGCAACGCAAATGATTGCAACAGCAAGCAGTGTAATTGCAGAGAATATTTTTTTCATCAGTTATTTCCCCTCTCAGCAAGCTTTCTGCCCATAAGCACGCCCATTACAGACGCCATCATAAGTCCTCTTGTCCATCCGCTTGAATCACCGAGGCAATGCAGACCGTTTAGACTTGTATTAAAATTCTCATCCATTTTTACACGGTTTGAATAGAATTTTAGCTCGGGCGAATAAAGCAGGGTTTCCGTAGAAGCAAAACCGGGAACAACGTGGTCAACTGCGTGTATAAAATTAATTATATTTACCATAGCTCTGTAAGGCATTGCGGCAGTAATATCTCCTGCAACTGCATCGGGAAGCGTCGGACGGAGGTTTGAGCGTGAAAGCTCGTTTTGCCATGTGCGTTTTCCGTCGAGAATATCACCGAAACGCTGAACAAGAATATGACCTGCACCGAGCATATTTGTAAGCTCGCCAACCTTCTGAGCATAAGCAATCGGCTGATTAAACGGTACGTTGAAATTATGAGATACAAGAATAGCTAGGTTTGTGTTGCTGCTTTTGAACTCCTTGTAGGAATGTCCGTTTACAACCGCAAGGTCGTTGTCGTAATTTTCCTGACTGACAAAACCGCCGGGATTCTGACAGAAGGTACGAACCTTGTTTTTGTATGGATTGGGGTAACCGATAAGCTTTGATTCGTAAAGTACTTCGTTTACCTTTTCAATGATCTCATTTCTGACTTCAACTCTTACGCCTATGTCAACCGTACCGGGAATGTGCTCAACTCCGTGTTCGGTACAGATTTTTTCAAGCCAGTCTGCGCCTCTCCTGCCCGTTGCCACTACAATATCATTTGCCCTAAGTTCAAAAGAGTCACCATTTACGTTATTTGCATAAATTCCAACACAACTGTTGTTTTCAATTATCAAATCACGACATTCACATCCGAAAAGGATTTCTACGCCGTTTTGGATAAGGTGCTTTTCAATTGAAAGATAAAGCTGCTGTGCCTTTTCTGTGCCGAGGTGTCTTATCGGGCAATCTACAAGCTTAAGTCCTGCCTGAATTGCACGCTTGCGGATTTCCTTGACTGCTTCGGGGTTTGATACTCCCTCGATATGCTCATCGGCACCGAATTCAAGATAAATTTTATCTGTGTAATTTATTGTATCCTGCGCCAGATCATCACCAATAAGCTGCGGCAAATCTCCGCCAACCTCGCTTGACAGTGAAAGCTTGCCGTCAGAAAACGCTCCTGCGCCCGAAAAGCCAGTTGTTATATGACAGTAGGGCTTGCAGTGAACGCATTTCTGCGTTTTGATTTTAGGACAATGCCTTTTTTCAATTGACTGACCTTTTTCAATAATAACTATTTTTGAATCAGGTTTATTTTTTATCAGCTCCAGAGCGGTAAAAATTCCCGCAGGACCTGCTCCGACAATGATTACATCATATTTCATTTGTTAATCTTCTCCCCTATAAAAGCTTTTCTGATTTATTGAACGGTAACGGTGCATTGTGCTACTACTCCGCTCGGCGTTCTGCATGTTATTACTGCTTTTCCGATACTGACAGCCGTTATAACTCCGCTGTCGGGTGAAACTTCGGCAACAGAACTGTCAGACGATGTAAAACTAATGTGATATGCCGTTGTTCCGTTTAAAAAGCTGGTGCTGACTGTATGACTTTCACCACACTTGAGATTCAGCTTTGTTGAATCGAGCACCAAATCCATAGCCATAAATTTTACGGTAACGGAATAACAGGAGGTTTTTCCGTCGTTAGTACAATAACGAATTGTGGTTTTTCCCATACCACGTGCGACAATTTCTCCGTTGCTGTTTACTGTTGCCACATTCGGATTATCACTGCTCCATCTTGATAAATAACCGTCATACTCCTCGCTGATTATGGGACTCTGATAAAAGCCTTCACCTAAGCCGAGCTCGATATTTTTATCACCGAAGCTAACGTCTATATCATCGCAGAAAAGTTTATTTAGCTTATCTGCGATAACAGGACCGTAAATTTTCCTTGCGGCGTATTCAAGAGGATGTATTCCGTCACCCTTTTTCTTATCTTTATTATACATAAAATATTGTGTTGAAATTTCATCGTTTATGTCGCAAAAATCAGTTTCACTGCTTATGTCAACGTAATCAATATTCCATTTATTGAGCACCTCGGTGATAATGTTCCAGTATTTATACTGATCGGGATTTGCATTTCTGGTATGGCAAAGAACAAAAAGCTTTACGGAATCAGCATAATTCTCATTCAGAAAATAACATATACTTTCAAGTGCTCCTGCGGTAGTATATTCATTATAATTCCCTGATTTATCGTTTATATCGGTGACTTCTCCTATTTCAATTTTCTGAAAAAGGTCGTTAAAGCCGCCCTCGAGTAAAACGATATCATAATTACCCTTCATCTCTCTTACACGCTCAAGAATACTCTTGTTATCGGGAGAGGTTTTATTCTTCTGCTTTGCAATCGTAGTTCCTGCAACTGATTTGTTCACACTTGTCATATTATAAGTATCGGTAATATAGTTACAGTATGAGTAAAAATCACTCCCTAAAATATTAGTGCCTGTGCCCTTTGCTACGCTGTCGCCGTCGCAGTACATAGTTTTGCCGTATAGAAAGTCGGTTTTTTCTTCAATGTTCTCTGCAACCGGCAGCTCACTTAACGAAATTTCATTCATTACATATTTTTCAATAAGCTCAATATCAAAAACTGTGACATTTGCGTCACCGTCTACATCGCTGTTTCGTTTCTGACTGTCACTTAGCTTTGCTTTGCCGTCTATATATTTCTTAATAAGAATAATATCATTGTTATCAACAGTACCGTTTAAATCAGCGTCACAAAAATTTACTGCTAAGCTGCTAACAAAAACAAGATTATGTAATGACGCATATTTTTGCGAAAAAGTGCCCTCATAACCGCTGATTATGAAATTCTTATTATAGGCATACGACTGCTTGCTTATTGACTTTTTAGAATAGTGGTCTTTTATATCCTTTGAGGTTGAACAGCTTACACCGAAAGCGTCCTCACCAATTGAATATACAGTGTACGGCAGTGAAATCTCTTTGAGATTGTGGCAATTCATAAACGCACCGTACTCTATGATATTCAATCCGTCGTTGAGTTCAACGAATGAAAGCTTTTTACATCCGTAAAACGCCCACCAACCGATTGAATCAACTGAAGAAGGAAATGTTATTTTTTCTATATCAGAATTATAAAAAGCCGCAGATCCGATTGAAGTAACAGTATACTCACCTATTTTTTCAGGAATTGAGATGTTCTTTTCTTTTCCGAAATAACCGGTAATTTCAGCATTGTTATCATCAGAAACTCTGTATTTCCAGACACCGTCATCGGCAAGAATTTCTGAATTTATTTCTGAACTCAAAGCGTCAGCCGACAGGCACGAGGTAAATATTATTAAAACAAAGAGTAAGTATGCAGTAAGTTTTTTCATTTATTCCACCATTACACAAAAAATCAAGCCTTGTGTAAAGTCCTTTAAAAGCTAAATATTGAAATATATCATTTTTATTTTACTATTTTCAGCAAATTTTGTAAAGCCACAATTATTATTTTTTGTATTAAATTTACATAAAAATTATTCCGAACAAAAACAGCCGACACCAAAAAGTGCCGACTGTTCTTGGGGTATATTGGGTTATAGAAGGAATATATCAAATTTAAACGAAATAAGCATTGGAAGCGGATGTTCCTTTCCACATCACATTAATTTCAAAACTCCAAAACAAAATTACCTAAAAACGAATAATTAAACATTCCAATGCTTATTTCGTAATGCTTGTTAAGTTTGCCGCATTTTTTATTTTATGAGTATATTTTACATTATTAGTCTTTTATATTCAATTGCATTTGCAACGAAACAAAAGTGCATATGTAGAATATTGGGTGATTTTTTTATGAATAAATAACAAAATTTTTACAATATATTAAAAACAAGGGTAGTAAAGTTATTTTTAAATCAATATTAATAACAAAATCGTGAATTTTGCAGAAAAACAACGGACAGCTACATAACTGTCCGTTGTAAATGATTAATTGTTTAGAACTGATTTATGCAAGAATTTCATCAGCAAGCTGTTCAAGAAGAGCCTCTGTTTCTTCTTTTAATGAAGAACGTATTGAAACGGTTGTAGGCACAATCTCGATATTTTTCATTTTTTCAAAATATGAGGTCATAACCTTGCCAGCCATTGGTGCCCATGAGCCGTTCTCGATGATACCAACCTTACGGTTTTTATATGCTTTGATTTCAAGGTGATGCAGAAAATCGTTCATTATCGGGAACACACCGCCGTCATATGTAGGAGCAGCTACAATCATTCTGCTGTAGCGGAAAGCGTCTTCAACGTCTTCTGCAAGATCACTTCTTGAAAGGTCGGCAATTGAAATCTTCTTGTCAGTTTTTGACTTAAGAATATCATACAGCTTTAATGCGGCTGCCTTTGTGTTGCCGTGAATTGAAGCATAGGCAATAAAAACACCGTCAGTTTCAGGCTCGTATTTGCTCCAAGTATCATAAAGGTTGATATAGTATTCAAGATTTTCGGTAAGAATAGGACCGTGAAGCGGACAAATTGTCTTAATATCAAGCGTTGCCGCCTTTTTGAGGAGATTCTGAACCTGAACTCCGTACTTACCGCATATATTAAAGTAATATCTTCTGGCTTCACACGCCCAGTCTTCGTCAGTATCGAGTGCGCCGAATTTACCGAAGCCGTCTGCCGAGAACAGAACCTTTTCTGTGCTTTCGTATGAAACCATAACCTCAGGCCAGTGTACCATAGGAGCCATATAGAATGTAAGCTTGTGACTGCCTAAATCGAGGGTATCGCCCTCTTTTACGGTAACTGTTCTGCCGCCAAGGTCAAAATCAAAAAACTGCGGAAGCATATTGAAGGTTTTGACGTTACCGACAAGCTTCATTTCGGGATATTTTTCTGCAATAGTCCTGATGTTTGATGCGTGGTCAGGCTCGAGGTGACTGATAACAAGATAGTCGGGAGTTTTTCCGTCAAGTGCTGTTTCAAGATTCTTGTACCATTCGTCAGTCTTGCGCTTGTCAACGGTATCCATAACCGCAATTTTCTCATCGAGAATTAAATATGAATTATATGCTATGCCGTTCTCAACAATATATTGACTTTCAAACAAATCAATGTCCTTGTCGTCTACGCCGATATATTTTATGCTGTCTGAAATCTTTACTTCCATTATTATCGCTCCTTATCTATAATAATAAGTATTATACTATGCCTTGAGCGATAAATCAATATTTTGCGACATTTTTCTTTCTTTATCTCGGCATCATTCCTCCGGGACCGCCTCTCATTCCTCCGCCCTGCATTGAATAGCCTGAGCTGTAGTTTTCTTCACTCATTGTAATTTCGGTCATTTCAGTACCCGAAGTTACTGCTCCGCTTTCTGCAAATCCGTTTTCGTCTGCTCCTTCAACATTACCTCCGCAGACAATTTTGTAGGTCTCCCCTGTCTTGATTGACGGACTTGATACTACAATGTTTGAGTACTGCTTTGCTGGCTTAAAGGAAGCAATTACATTTGAATTGCTGTCGCAAAGTGCAAACATTGTATCTGAGCCTTGCGAACTTATGTCGGTCATTATCGTGCACTGTCCGTCACCTGTAATTGACTGAGCCATTCCGCTGCTTCCGAGCGCAATTAAAGTACCACCTGTTATTGATGCTGAGGAATTGTAGTCCAATGCACCGTTACCGCTGTTTTCGGGACCGCTGACGAGTATTGTTCCGCCTGTAATTGTTAAAGAGCCGTTTGAATCAAGTCCGTCACCCGATGCGTTTACCACAACATAACCTCCGTTTATTGTAAGCGACTTGCCGCTGTCCGAATTAAAAGCACCCGGTTCAACGTCTCCGTCACTACCGCCAGCCGCATTAAATCCGTCGTCGCTTGAAACTACACTGATTTTTCCGTCGTTTACTGTAATATCACCTGCTTCAATTCCCTCATAGCTCTGGATTATATTTATTGTTCCGCCGTCGATTGTCAAAGCATTGTCAGCGTGGATTCCGTCATCACCCGTCTGAGGAGTAAAGTCGCAGTTTGTGATTATTACATCGGAGTTTGAATGGATTGAATCGTCACTTGAATTTATATTATAAGTCCCGCCGTTGATTTTAATATCGCCTGCCGCTTTAAGTGCTTTTGCACTATCTGAATCTTCGGAATCGGAGCTTGAGGAAAATATATTCATACCTCTGCCCATTGATTCGGTATGAGTTTTTCCGTTAGCACTGCCGCCGCCTGTTGTAATCTCAAAATTTCCTCCGTCTATGCGCAACATTGAAGCAGCCTGAATTGCGTCATTGGTGCTTGTAAGATTGAAGCTTCCGCTGTTGATATACACAAAGCCCCTTGAATCGGTTTCGTCAATGTTTGTTGAGCGGATTGAATCGGTACCCGAATCTACCGTAACGCTTGCAGACTTAATTTTCACGCAGTCCTTGCCGTCAATTCCACTGCTCTTTGAGTTGACATTAATCGTGCCGCCTGTGATAATCAAATCGTCTTTTGATACTATTCCGTGCTTATAGTTTCCGTTGACAGTAAGACTTCCGCTTCCGTTAATTGCTAAATCCGCTTTGCTGAAAATTGCAGAATCAACAGTTGAATCGTCAATTGTAAGATTGTAAGATGACGAATCCGAAAGCGTGTTATTGCTGTCATTTGCAAGAGTTATAAAGACCTTATCGGCTTCTTTGATGACTAAGGGCGAATTTTTGCTTGTGAGATTGAGGTTATCAAGCACAAGCTGTACCTTGCTTTTATCATCTGTTTCAATTACAACTGAGCCGTCACTGCACTTTCCGCTTAAAATATATGTTCCTTCTTTTGTAATTGTAATGTCCGAACCATTAACAGCTACGCCGTTTTCAGAATCCGCTTCTGCCGAGCTGTCAGAAAAAGTAATTTTGGTGGAATTTTCGTCATATGAGCTGTCGCAGTCACGGTTGCTGAATGACAAGTCATAGTTACCATCAGACTGAGGAGTGTTTTCCGATGTTGCTGACATTTCACTTGCCTGTGCTGTATTTGCAGAAGATGAACTAACATCTGATGAACTGTTTTTTTCTGAACAAGCTGCAAACACAAAAACAAAGCTTGCGCTTAAAAGCGCACATAATATTCGTTTCATTGTAAAACCTCCGTTTACAGAATGTTTTCGACTGCGGCAGGAATTGCGATTGCTATTTCAAGATTGCCGTTGCGACAGCGTAAATCATCAATAAAACTCTGAATATGCTCCTCGTCCTTGAGCTGAATTTTGTACACGAGCTTATAAAGACTGCCCATATTTGTTGTTTTTACGGTTACAAGCTTTGCGCTGTTGGTGTAAGTTTCAAACAAATCATCAAAGGAATGTGCATAGTTTAAATCCTCGGGAACAGTTATTCTCAGTTCACGGATTAAATCGTCCTTTTCTTTGATTTTTACAAAAGAAGATAGTATCATCACAGCACAGACGATTATTACAAACAGTGATGCAAGAAAAACATAGCCCATTGCTGTTGCAAGTCCTGTAGCCATTGAAAGAAAAATACTGACAATCTCCTTTGCCGAGCCGGGAACACTGCGGAATCTGACAAGGGAAAATGCTCCCATAACTGCAATTCCCGTTCCTACACTTCCGTTTACAAGCATTATTACGGTCTGTACTATTGCAGGGAGCAGAAACAGTGAGAGCATAAAACTTCGGCTCTGTCTGCTTTTAAAGCCTGAGGACAGGGCTATTATAAGTCCCAGCACAAGCGATGTTACGGTACAGATGATGTATGAAGTAAAAGTAAAATTAGTTGTATAAATTGGATTAAATAATGATTCAAGCACAGCTGATTCCTCCGTTTTGTTCTGAATTTCTTTTTGTTACAATCCGATAAGCCGTTCCGTATTTTGAAAAAGATGACGGATAGATTTTCAACTTATCAAGTGCAAGGCATAGCCACAAAGGCATTGCATTGAGTGCTTTTATTTCCATAACGCAGTAATTGCTTCCGATTATACTTTCGCCGTAATTTCCGCTGTCAAGTGAAAGATTATCGGTTCGAAAACGTAGATTAAAGTCAAAGGTTATTCTTAAATTACTATCTTCCTTGCCGACATACGCAATTCTGTCATAGCCGATAAACATTTTTGGCTTAAGCGTTTTATAAAAGTTCATCGTCCAGTCAATTTCTCGCATTATTTGTGAATTATCCGGCAAAATATGAAATTCAAGATATTTTTGTGCATCTTCATATTTCAAAGTTTTGCGACGTTTAAAGACAACACCCTTGTATTTCTTTTTCAGTTCCAGAAAAACGGTTGAGTCACTGTTTGGAACCGAATAACTACGCAAACGGAGTTTTTCTTTATATACAGGCTTATCAATTGAATTTCTTATTAATCTGTAATCGTCAGTATCATAATATATGCTGTTAACATTACTTTTACCGTATTCATCGGGCTTGATTGTATCCGAAATCATACTGAGTAATTCGTTTTTTTGCGATACAGTAATTACATACTTCTTTTCTGTTCGTTCAAAAATCGTTTTTACCATATTTTTACCTCCTTTTTACTTTCTGTTTACATTGTAAAACAAAAACCTTAAAAAAAGCATAAAAAAAATTTTAGCTTTTTTTAAGGCTTGTAGTATAAAATTATAATTGATATAATGTATAAAAAGGCAGGTAAGATTTATGCAGATACTTATAGTTGAAGATGAAAAACGGCTTGCAGACGCATTAAAACAGATTTTGATTGAACAAAAATATATGGCTGACGTCGTGTACGACGGAAATGACGGACTTGAATACGGCAAAAGCGGAATATACGACCTGATTATTCTTGACATTATGCTTCCTTACAAAGACGGTTTTCAGGTTGCTTTTGAATTAAGGCAAAGCAAAATTAATACGCCTATTCTTATGCTTACTGCAAAGGACACTGTTCCCGACAAGGTAAGCGGACTTAACTGCGGTGCAGACGACTATATGACTAAGCCATTTGCACCCGAGGAACTTATTGCAAGAATCAAGGCACTGACACGCAGAAAAGGTGAAGTTGTGCTTGACGAAACAAGCTACGGCGATTTTAATTTTAACGCATCGACAAATCAACTTTCTAAGGGTATAAAATCCGTTCATCTTAATTTTAAGGAAGCGGAAATCTTAAAACAGTTTTTGTCAAAGCCAGAGGTAATAATTTCTAAAGAGGAAATCATTACAAAGGTATGGGGTTATGAATCCGATGCAGGTTCAAACAATGTTGAAGCATATATTTCATTTCTGCGTAAAAAGTTGCTCTTTATTAATTCCGATACAGAAATAAAATCCGTAAAGAAAATGGGTTACAGACTGGAGAAATCATTTTGATTAGACGATTAAGGAAAAATATTATACTTGTAAATATGTTGCTTGTTGGCACAGTAATACTGCTGATTTTTACAGCTGTGTGCGTAAACAGCTATTCTTCGGCAAAAATAGGACTTGAGCGTTCACTAAATATGATTGCAGAAAAAAGTCTTGATGACTATAAACGCCCTCCCGAAAAATTTGGCGAGAAAAGACATGACAATCAGCCATCTCAGCTTAATTCATCTATTACGGTTTCCGTAGATAAAGAGGGTAATATTCTGAGCGTTAGTGAAAACAACGCAACTATTGATGAGGAAATTCTCAATCAATCTGTAAGTGAAGCATTAAGTAACAACAAACAAACAGCAGAAATCGGAGAATACAATCTTACATATGCAAAGAATGAGCTGATAGATAGAATCATTATCGTCTTTGCTGACAATTCGAGTGTTTATTCAACTCTGAGAAACACTATTCTGGTATGTAGCGGTTTGTTTCTTGCGAGTATGGCTGTAATTTTTCTGATAAGCCTTGCATTGTCGGGAATTGCTGTAAATCCCGTAAAAGACGCATGGAACAAACAAAAGCAATTTGTTGCAGACGCATCTCACGAGCTTAAAACACCGCTAACTGTGATACTTGCTAACAACAACATTATGATGAGCCACAAGGATTCAAAGGTCGAAAATGAAATAAAGTGGCTGCAAAGCACCGAAGAAGAAGCACAGCATATGAAAAAACTGATTGACCAGATGCTTTTTCTTGCAAAATCCGACGCAGAAAGCAGTAAAACGGAACTTACAAAGGTAAATGTAAGCGAGATTATTGAAGCAGCGTCACTGAATTTTGAGCCGATTGCATTTGAAAAAGGTATCTTGCTTGATTGTGAGATTGAGCCTGATGTTATAGCTGACAATAATGTAACTTTACTTAATCAGCTCTCTCATATTTTAATTGACAATGCAGTAAAATATTCTGCAAGTGACGGAATTGTTAAGATTAAGCTTTTTAAACGAAATGATAAATTTATCTTTTCTGTCAACAACAAAGGCAACGTCATCTCAAAAGAGGAGCTTGCACATATTTTTGACAGATTCTATCGTGCCGAAAAATCACGAACAACCAAAGGCTATGGACTCGGACTTTCAATTGCTCAGAATATTGCTAATAGCACAGGCGGTAAAATCAGCGTTGAGAGCAGTGAGGAGAATGGGACAACCTTTAGCGTTGAATGGAATATATAGCTTTGTAATATATAGATTTGTTAATTTTGAATTTCTTGTTTAGTATTTATACTTTCTCAATTACAAAATTTAAGATATAAAAATATATTTATTGACATAATCAGAATAATTTTATATACTGTTTTTGTCAGCATTAGAGGCGGAATTTCCTCGATACGCAGATTTCATCTGAGAGTATTGAGCTCGTGATAATGCTGACATTTTTATTTGATATACTTATTCATTCTAAATCAAAAACAGATAACAATATATCTTTCAAAGTGTAGATGGTAAACAAAACCGAATTTGAAACAGGTATATCCTTAAATATTACTATACACCATCTGTGTTTAGGGTGACTGTTTGAAGACAGAACTTTAGAAAATATAAGAGATATTTCAATCCACACCCTCCGTGTGGAGGGTGACCCGCTGACGGCGTTTTACACCGCATATGGATAGAAATTTCAATCCACACCCTCCGTGTGGAGGGTGACTTCTTTCCTATTCGACTTTGCAGGAAAAATCAAGAATTTCAATCCACACCCTCCGTGTGGAGGGTGACGATTTTTGCATTGTTATTTGTGAGTTCATAAGGCGGATTTCAATCCACACCCTCCGTGTGGAGGGTGACATATTGCGCCCTTGATACTTAACGTAACTTCCGCTTTGGTATTTCAATCCACACCCTCCGTGTGGAGGGTGACCGTCGGCATACCGTCCCCGGTTGCATTGCCGAATAATTTCAATCCACACCCTCCGTGTGGAGGGTGACCTTACCCGACGCAATTGCGTTCTGTATTGCTCTATTTCAATCCACACCCTCCGTGTGGAGGGTGA
>JBJFHX010000056.1:8051-18232 GCA_051893995.1 Ruminococcus sp. | reverse complement strand
TGTCGCTTTGCGACATTTCCCCTAACAGGGGAATTTCCTTGACGTCCCGATACGTTACCTATATATCAATTTATAATTCGGGCATCCGTTTTCACCTAAATAACCGACTTTTCCACTCGATTTGCCTGCGGCGGCTCGCCGCTAAATTATTGTTTACAATACAAAAAGAACCATCATTAATTAATCTTTAATCAAAATTTCCTGTCTGATACATAATCACCGACAAAGCCGCCAAGGGCGCAGTTTCTGCTCTTAAAATTCGTTTGCCGAGCGTTGCCGCCGAGCCGTCCGATTTTGTAATCAAATCAACCTCGCTTTGTTCAAAGCCGCCCTCACTGCCGATAAACATTCCGATTGTTTTCGGACTGTCCTTGATAATCTCCCTTACGGGAACACCGCCCATTTCGTAGAAAATAATCGTCTGCTCGTTCGACTTTGTAAGCTCAGCCGCATTCTGAAACGAAACGCAGGGGCATACCTCGGGGATAATTCCTCTCCTGCTCTGCATAGCCGCCTGAAGTGCGATTTTCTGCCAGCGTTCACGCTTTTTTGCAAGCGATTTCGCATCGGGACGTGACACGCACCGAGCCGACAGCATCGGCACAATACGGCTTATGCCAAGCTCAACGCATTTCTGAATGATAAAGTCCATTTTGTCGCTTTTGGGAAGTGCCTGATAGAGCGTTACAAACACGTCCGGCTCATTTTCACAGGGCTTTTTTGAGATTACGTCAACAGTCACGCTGTCGCTGTTAATGCTGAAAACCTCGCATAAGCACTGCGTTTTGTCGGGCGTGACAAGAGTAATCTCCTCGCCCCTGCTCATACGCAGAACCTTTGAAATGTGCTTTGCGTCCTCGCCCGAAATAATGTGCTGGTCGCCTTTGATGTTGTGTTCCGTAAAAAACCAAGCCATAATATACCTCGATATTTTGTAGTAAAGTCTATTTATCATATAATATCAAAAAATAAAAGTAATTGCAATATTGCGAAACGTTGACAAATCATTTAAACTGTAATAAAATTTGAATTGTTACAGGGAAGTTAAGGCGGTTAGCACTTTTGATGTCGCAAAATGTGACATTGGAGGTGATGTGCGATGGCTGAAATTGTTTTACTTATAATTTTATTGGTAACACTTGCTGAGGTCATAAAACACATAAAAAAATAATCGCCCGACGGTCGAATGTAAGGCGATTATTTTTATAAATATTCAAATTCATTCAGGCTAACCGCTTTGACGGTTTTCCCTGTAACATTATTATATATTATTATCTTCAAAAAGTCAACATTCCGATAAAAGATAAATCGGGTGTTTTTCGACAGGAAGAGCTTGATACTGTAGGCTTGATATATTAAAATGAAAAATAAAATTAAAACGGGGAGCTGTTGATAATGTTTTCGTTTTCAAAGGATATAGGAATTGACCTCGGCACGGCTAATACGCTTGTATGCCTTAAGGGCAAGGGAATAATTCTGCGTGAGCCGTCGGTTGTAGCGGTTGACATAAGGTCTGACAACGTGCTTGCAGTCGGCTCGCAGGCAAAGGATATGATAGGCAGAACACCCGGCTCAATCGTTGCAGTACGTCCGCTCAAGGACGGCGTAATCGCCGACTTCAAGATTACCGCAAAAATGCTCCAGCATTTTATCAAAAAGGCTGTAAAGCCCGGAATTTTCAGCAAGCCGAGGGTAATAATCTGTATGCCGACAGGCGTTACCGAGGTTGAACGCAAGGCTGTTGAGGACGCCGCATATGAGGCAGGCGCAAAGCCTCCCGTAATACTGATTGAAGAGCCAATGGCGGCGGCAATCGGCGCAGGAATGCCCGTTGACGAGCCAACGGGAAGTATGGTAGTCGATATCGGCGGCGGCACAAGCGAGGTAGCCGTAATTTCGCTCGGTGACATCGTAACAGCCTGCTCCGTGCGTGTTGCAGGCGATAAGTTTGACGAGTCGATTTCTACCTATATAAAGAAAAAGTACAACCTTTTAATCGGCGAGAGAACTGCCGAGGATATTAAAATCAAAATCGGCTCGGCTTACCCCTACGAGGACGAAAAGAGTCTTGTCGTAAAGGGAAGAAACCTTGTTGACGGACTTCCCAAGGACATAACGATTACCGCTTCCGAGGTGCGTGACGCACTTGCAGACCCGCTTATGACGATTGTCGAGGCAATCAAAACAACGCTTGAAAAAACTCCGCCCGAGCTTTCGGCGGACATCATTGACCACGGAATTATGCTTACAGGCGGCGGTGCGCTTTTAAGAGGAATTGATATGCTCGTTATGCAGCAGACGGGTATGCCTGTTCACATTGCCGACAGACCGCTCGACTGCGTTGTTGACGGTGCAGGCAAAAGGCTCGGCAAGCCTGTGGGCGTTCAGTACAAGCACAACAGGTAACAATTATCAATTTACAATTATCAATTAACAGTTTTATGAAACGGATAGACAACAAAAGTTTAAAACCTCTTATCATAACGCTTGTAATTCTCTGCGTTGTATCTGTGCTTTCGATCGGTGAAAACTCCGTCATTTCAAGTGCGGTAAACGCCTTTACCAACGGACTTTTCAGCGTTACGGCAAATGCAACGGCAAGTGCAGATACCGCAAGCTATGACGACTTAAAAGCCGAAAACGAAAAGCTACGAAAGGAAAATGCCGAGCTGAGAGAACAGCTTGCCGACTATTACGACGTAAAGCAGGAGAACGAAAAACTCTGGAAATACTACGATTTAAAAAAGCAGAATCCGTCGTATAAAATTCAGCCTGCAACTGTGATTATGCGTGACGCAAACGACGATTTCTATTCCTTTACGCTTGACATCGGCACTTCATCGGGCGTTGCAGTCAATAATCCCGTAATTACCGAAAACGGACTTGTCGGCTGGGTATGCAAGGCGGATTTAACCACCTGCAAGGTCAAGACAATCCTCTCGCCCGACACCAAGGCGGGTGCTGTTGACAAGCAGTCAAACGACAGCGGAATCATCAGCGGAAGTGCGTCCCTCTGCGATGACAACCTCACAAGCCTTACAAAAATCGAGGAGAACAACAAGATTAAAGTCGGCGATATGATTGTCACCTCGGGTACGGGCGGAGTATACCCGGGCAACCTGATTATCGGCAAGGTAAAGGAGATAAAGTACAACTCCTACGACACCTCACGCTATGCGATTGTCGAGCCGTACGAGGATATTCGCAAAATCACCTCGGCGGCTGTCATCACCGACTTTGACACGAAAGGCGAGGTTAAGAGCACACAATGAGAAACCTCGGATTTTTTAAGTTTTTTTCCTATTCACTGCTCGTAATCCTGCTCTATATTTTGCAGGCAACGCCGAATTTAATGCCCGAGCTTTTCGGCTCAAAACCGCTTTTGCTTTTGCCGCTTGCGCTGGCGATTGCTTCTGTTGAAAAGGAAGTTCCGTCGCTTATATACGGCGCAGTCTGCGGAGGTCTTACCGACCTTGCCGCAGGCGGAGGAATAGGCTATTTTGCAATAATTCTTACACTGATTTGTTACTTTGAGTCGCACGTGTTTACTACATATTTCGTGCCGAATATTTTTTCGGCAGCGGTTTACTCTGCAATAGCAACTGTGCTTTCAATCGGAGTTTATTTTCTGCTATTCAAGGTGTTTGCGGGTATTCCAGACTGGCAGATTCTGTTTGTAAACCACTACATTTCACGGATTGTCTATACATTTGTTATGTTTATTCCGATTTGTCTGTTGGTGAGGTTTTTACATAAGAGCTTTTAAAGGCTAAGAGCTAATCAAACGCTTTCGTAGGGACACGGCGTGCCGTGTCCGCACATAAATTGCAACGCAATTTATGTGGAGGGGACGTCTGGGAAGCCGTCCCCTACGGATATTCAGGAAAAGTTTGTGTTTAATCTCGTAGGGACGACCCTGCGTGGTCGCCCGAAACGTTACCGACAAAACTGTATTAATTCAGAGAGCAATACATATGGATTTTTTCAAAAGGCGCAAAAAGCGTGATTCAAAAAATAAATATCCCAAAACGACGATTACCGTCTGCATAATAATTACGCTTGTTTTCTTTGCAATTTTCACCGCACGTCTTGTTGACTGGCAGATTATCCACGGAAGCGAGTACAGCGAGCTTGCAAAGCGTTCCACAAGCTACACCGTTCAGACCGACGCAACAAGGGGCGAAATCCTCGACAAAAACGGCGATGGACTTGTGGTGAACACAACACACTACAAAATCGTGATTGACAAGCTCTACGCAAACGAAGAAACGCTCGACACAAATTTGCTTGCACTTATAAATCTAATGAATCTGACAGGCGACAAGTGGGAGGATACTCTGCCGATTGAGCTTTCGGGGAACACGCTCTCCTATAAAAAGGGTGCAGAGGATGAAATCACCACGCTTTTGTCGGAGGACTATTTAAATCTTGACGAAAACACAACGGCTCAGGACTGCTTTAACAAGCTTTCGGAGCGTTACGAAATTGACAAAAATTTGTCGCTTGCGGAGCAGAGAAACCTCGTTTCCGTTCATTACAATATGGAACTTACGGGCTATTCAAGCTCAAACCCTTACGTTTTTGCAAAGGACATTAAGCGCAGTACGGTCAGCGCAGTAAGCGAAAACACTCAGGGCGTAAGCGGAATTGACGTGCAGACCTATCTTGTGAGAACGGCGCAGGACGCTGACCTTGCACCGCACGTTCTCGGCGCGCTCGGCGCAATCACCGAGGAGGAATATGATGAATTAAAGGACGGAGAAAAGACCTACACCCTCACCGACAGCGTAGGAAAGTTCGGCATAGAGCTTGCCTTTGAAAGTCAGCTCAAAGGCGAGGGCGGAATGAAGATTATCAAGAGAAATTCCGACGGCACAATCGTAGATACGGTTGAAACGATTGACTCAAAGCCGGGCAACACCGTCTACCTCACGCTTGACAAAAAGCTACAGGAAACGGCTGTAAAGTCGCTTGCAGAAAACGTTAAGGCGGCAAAGGCTCAGGGCATTTCAGAAAAGCAGTCGTACGGCGAAAGCGGCTACGGAGAGGACTGCGAAACGGGTGCGGTTGTAATGCTGTCTGTAAAGGATTTTTCTGTTCTTGCGGCGGCAAGCTACCCCACCTATGACCTCAACAAATACAGTCAGTACGGCGATTATTACGTAAAGCTTTCGGAGAATAAAAATTCACCTATGTACAACCGAATCTCTGTCGGAAGCTTTGCCTGCGGCTCGGTTTACAAGCCATGCGTTGCGTGTGCGGCGCTTGAAGAAAAGACGATTTCAAAGGACACCGAAATTTTCTGCAAGCAGGAATACGACTACTACCCGAGCAACGTTGTGCATTGTATGCATTATCACAGCGATCTGGACGTAACGGGCGCAATTGCGCAGTCGTGCAACTACTTTTTCGCCGAAACAGGCAGACGGCTCGGAATTGAAACAATGTACCTCTACTCCGAAAAATTCGGACTCGGCGAATATACGGGAATTGAAATTGAAGAGTCAAAGGGTACGCTTGCAGGACGTGACAGCACAGACTGGATGCCGGGCAACACAGTTCAGGCGGCAATCGGTCAGTCTGACAATGCGTTCACCCCTCTTCAGCTTGCCACCTATGCGGCTACGCTTGCAAACGACGGCACAAGGCTGAAAACCCACGTCGTAAGCAAGGTTACAAACTACGAACGCACCAAGACGATTGAGGATTACAGCACCCCGACGGTTGTTGATACCTGCGGAATTTCAAATGAAAATCTTGAAATTGTGCAGAAAGCAATGCTTGAGGTTACGCAGAACGAGGACGGAACTGCATACTCGATGTTCGGCGATTACAAGGTAAAGGTTGCGGCAAAAACAGGTACTGCGGAAAACGCAGGCTCAGACCACACGACGTTTATCTGCTATGCACCCTACGATAAGCCCGAGGTTGCAGTTGCAGTTGTGATTGAGCACGGCGCAAAGGGCAGATATTCAATGCAGGTAGCAAAGGATTTGCTGGACAGTTACTTTAAATAGAGTTGAGAGTGAAGAGTGAAGAGTGGAGTTTCGGTCGAGCAGATAGGTTGCGATAATTCAAAAGTTTAATGCCCGAATTTATTTATATGCGGCTTTGCCGCAGGCGTAAATTTTTGTATTTTTTACAAATGTAGGGAACGGTCTTGACCGTTCCGATTACCCATAGGTCAGCTGTAACCCTGCGGAACAGTCAAGACTGTTCCCTACACTTTATAACTAAACGTTGTTGATATATAAAATTCAGTTCAGCAAACAAACTTTTCCGAACAACACGCACTATTATAAAATCGGAGCGTAGCGACCATTAACTCCACACTCCAAACTCCACACTTTAAAAAACGTTACCGATATATCAACTTCAAAGTCGGGCAACCGAGTTTTCCAAACAATCCGACTTTTATTCACGAATTGCGTGTCGAGGCTCTCGACCGACCCTTAACTCCACACTCAACACTCCACTCTTACAAAGGTTGTGCAAGTAGTAAAAAAATAAAAATAATTTTAGCTACTATGCATAAAATATTTACAAAAAATTTGGAAATAAAAATATTACGCTTTTGTTGCCCTTTAACGAATTTTGTGATAGAATAAAGCAGAGGTAGTATAATTATGGATAATGTAATAGTTGTTGCATCGGGTAAAGGCGGCACGGGTAAATCAACCGTATGCATCTGCCTGTCCGTTGCGCTCGTAAAACAAGGCAAAAAAGTTCTGCTGATCGACTGCGACTGCGGAATGAGAGGTCTTGATATAATGCTCGATATGGAGCAGGATATTCTCTTTGACGCCTCCGACGCCGTTTGCGGCAACTGTTCTTTTGAAGAAGCTGTCTATAAAAGCAAAAACAACGACAATCTTTACCTTATGGCGGCTCCGTTTGATACCGAAAACGAGCTCAGTCCCTCGGTTTTCAAACAGCTTGTAAATTCCTTAAAGGGTGATTATGACTTTGTTATAATCGACTCTCCCGCAGGAATCGGCTCAGGCTTTGTAACTGCCGCCGCTCCTGCCGACAAAGCGCTGATTGTAAGCAACGCAGAACCCACAAGCGTCCGAGGCGGAGTAAAGGTAAGAAAAAAGCTTGAGGCTCTGGGAGTAAGCAATATCCGTCTGGTGCTTAACCGCTTTGACCGCAAGGTGTTTACACAGCTCGGTTTTTACAACGACCTTGACGATGTGATTGACGCTACGCAGACTCAGCTTATTGCTCTTGTTCCGTTTGATATACGAATTTCCGTTATTATGCAGAGAGGCGTTGCAGGACTTAACTGGAGTGCCGCTTCGTCGGTGTTTGACTGTCTTGCCTTAAGGCTTTCGGGCGAGAGAGTACCGCTTGCTTTTAAAGGCTGATTTTTGACGATGCTTTATAGCCTGTAATTTTATGTGCAGTTGTTAATAAACAATGTAGGGAACGGTCTTGACCGTTCCGCTGAATTACAGCCGACTTCTATAGGAACGGAACAGTCAAGACTGTTCCCTACACTATATGAATCAGGTGCTGAACAACCGTTAATTTTACATTAAATTTTAATTTAGATTTTTGAAATATAGTTTGGAGGATGTTGGTTATGAATATTGCCCTTATTGCTCATGATGAAAAGAAAGAACTTATGGTGCAGTTCTGCATTGCATACTGCGGTGTATTAAGCCGTAACAATCTTTGTGCAACGGGCACTACGGGTAAAATGGTAAGCGAGGCTACAGGTCTTACAATTCAGAAGTTCCTTGCAGGCTCTCAGGGCGGCAGTCAGCAGATTGCAGCTCGAATTGCGTGCAACGAGGTTGATATGCTTCTGTTCTTCCGTGACCCGTTAAGTCCCAAGCCCAACGAGCCTAACGATATGAATATGCTTCGCCTTTGCGATATGCACAACATTCCCGTTGCCACAAATATTGCAACAGCCGAGGTGCTTATCCACGGTCTTGAGCGTGGCGACCTCGACTGGAGAAACATTTTAAAGTAAATTTATACCGAAAAGCTTAAAAATCGGGCGGCATAATGCCGCCCGATTATTGCGTTTAAAAGGGATTTATGGTAAAATAAATACAATCTACAATTTACAATTAAAAATTAACAATTAAGGTGTGCGGCTTTGCCGCAATATAAATAAATTTGGGCGATAAAGTTTTAATTTATCGCAAGCTATCTGCTCGACCGTAATTGTTAATTGTACATTGTTAATTGATAATTCGAAAATTATCCGTTGGAGGAAAAATATATGGCGCTTATTACAAAGAAAATCAAGGGTACAGAGGACGTTCTGCCAAAGGAAAGCTACCGCTGGCAGTTCATTGAAAACGTAATGCGTGAGGAATCGGGCAAATTCGGTTTTAAGGAAATCCGCACGCCTGTTTTTGAGCATACCGAGCTTTTTGCAAGGGGCGTAGGTCAGACAACCGACGTTGTGCAAAAGGAGATGTACACCTTTGACACAAAGGGCGGCGAAAGCGTAACGCTCCGTCCCGAGGGCACTGCAGGTGCGGCAAGAGCCGTGCTTGAACACGCTCTCGAAAACGAGGGACTGCCGATTAAGGCGAGCTACTTTGTTTCCTGCTACCGCTACGAAAAGCCGCAGGCTGGCAGACTGCGTGAGTTTCACCAGTTCGGTCTTGAGGAATACGGAACACAGTCGCCCGTTGCCGATGCAGAGCTTATCTGTGCGGCTCAGTCGATTTTTGACCGCTTGCAGATTCAGCAGCTCCGCCTTGAAATCAACTCAATCGGCTGTCCGACTTGCCGTGCGGAATACCACAAGGCACTAAAGGAATACTTTGAAAGCTACAAGGACGAGCTTTGCGACACCTGCCTTTCACGTCTTGAGAAAAACCCGATGCGAATCCTCGATTGCAAATCACCGATTTGCTCGAAGATTGCCGAGGGTGCGCCGAAAATTACCGACTACCTCTGCGAGGAGTGTGAGGAACACTTTAAGTCTGTTCAGAGATACCTCGACTCGGCAGGCGTAAAATATACCGTAAATCCGACAATCGTGCGTGGACTAGACTACTACACCAAAACCGTTTTTGAGTTTGTGACCGACTGCATAGGCGCACAGGGCACAGTCTGCGGCGGCGGACGCTATGACGGACTGATTGAAGAGCTCGGAGGAAAGCACCTGCCCTCACTCGGCTTTGCAATGGGACTTGAACGACTGCTTATGGTAATGGAAAAGCAGGGAATAGAAATCCCCGATTTCAGCGAGTGCACGCTCTACATTGCGACAATGGGCGAAAGCGCAAAGGAAAAGGCGTTCGAGCTTGCAATAGCACTGCGTCAAAGCAGTATGACGGTTGAAACCGACGTTGTCGGCAGGGGCTTGCGTGCGCAGATGAAGTACGCCGACAAAATCGGCGCAAAATATTCAATGGTGCTCGGCGACAACGAGCTTGATCAGAAAAAGGCAGTTATCAAGAATATGACCACAGGCAAGCAGACAACGGTAAGACTTGACGAAAACTTTTTAGAGGATTTCATTGTGATGGAAACCACAGACGAGGACAGCTCGGATATTGCGTTAGGCTTGCAGAAAGATGTATAACCGAAAGCAAATACGTCTGAAAAATTACGATTATTCAGAAAACGGAGCGTATTTTGTAACGATTTGCACATATGAGAAAAGGTGTATATTCGGTTATGTAAAAGACGAAAAAATGCACTGTAACGACTATGGAAAAATTGCGAATGAGGAAATTGAAAATACGATAAAATTACGTAGAAAAAACGGTGTGACAATCAATAAATATGTAGTTATGCCGAATCACATTCATCTGATAATAGAAATAACGAAAGAATCAGATGAATCTGACGTAGGGACACGGCGTGCCGTGTCCGGGGATAAGTACAACGCTTTTTCAAAGTCAGTACCTCAGTCAATATCAACGATAGTTGGAGCATATAAATCAGCTGTCACAAGGCGGATAAATTTGCAGAGAGGACACGGCACGCCGTGTCCCTACGAAAAGTCAGCTGAATCACGAATATGGCAGTCAAGATTCCACGAACACATAATCCGAACACAAAAAGATTATGACGAGATATGGGAATATATTGATACAAACCCGATTAAATGGGAACTTGATAAATACTATACGGAATAAATAAAACAAAAATAAGGAGTAATATAGAAATGGCAGAATTTATGACAGGTTTAAAGCGTACAAATT
>JBJFHX010000056.1:0-7951 GCA_051893995.1 Ruminococcus sp. | reverse complement strand
ATAAGGAGTAATATAGAAATGGCAGAATTTATGACAGGTTTAAAGCGTACAAATTACTGCGGGGATTTAAGGCTCTCCGACGAGGGAAAGGAAGTAACCGTCTGCGGTTGGGTACAGCGCTGCCGTGACCTCGGACAGCTCATCTTCATTGACTTGCGTGACCGCACCGGCGTTGTACAGCTTGCCTTTAACGATACAACAGACAAGGAGATTTTCGACAAGGCTTTTTCCTGCCGCAGTGAGTTTGTTCTCGCCGCAAAGGGCGTTGTCTGCGAGAGAAGCTCAAAGAATACGGAAATTCCCACAGGTGAAATTGAAATTCTCGTAAACGATTTGCGTGTGCTTTCAAAGTCGCAGACGCCTCCGTTTGAAATTGTTGACGAAACGAGCACAAACGAGGAATTGCGTCTTAAATACCGCTATCTTGATTTGCGCCGCCGACCGCTTCAGAACAACATTATGATGCGCAGTAAGCTTTCAAAGACCGCCCGTGACTACTTTGCAGAGAACGGCTTTATCGAGATTGAAACTCCGATGATGATTAAGTCCACACCCGAGGGCGCAAGAGATTACCTTGTTCCGTCAAGAATCCACAACGGCAAATTCTATGCTCTTCCGCAGTCGCCCCAGATTTATAAACAGCTCCTTATGGTGTCGGGATTCGACCGCTATATTCAGCTTGCACGCTGTTTCCGTGACGAGGATTTGCGTGCCGACCGTCAGCCCGAATTTACCCAGATTGATATGGAGCTTTCGTTCGTTGACGTTGAGGACATTCTCGAAATCAACGAGGGACTTTTCAAGAGAATTTTCAAGGACGTTCTCGGCAGGGATTTGCAGACTCCGTTTGAGAGAATGACCTACAAAGAGGCTATGGAAAACTACGGCTCCGACAAGCCCGACATCCGCTTTGATATGAAAATTCAGGATATTTCCGACCTTGTAAAGGACTGCGGATTCGGCGTGTTCACAGGCGCAATCGAAAACGGCGGCTCGGTTCGTGCAATTGTTGCAAAGAAAGCGGCTGCGGTTTACACGAGAAAGGAAATCGACAAGCTCACAGAGCACGTAAGGGGAATCGGTGCAAAGGGACTTGCCTATGTAAGGTGGGTTGACGAGCCGAACGCATCGTTCAAGAAGTTTATGACCGACGAGGAAATGAGTGCAATTTACGAAAGACTCGGCGCAGAAAAGGGCGATGTAATCCTGATTGTAGCTGACAAAACAAGCACGGTGCTTTCAACTCTCGGCGCGCTCCGTCTTACGGTTGCAAAGCGTCTTGACATTATCCCCGACGAGTTTAAATTCCTCTGGATTGTTGACTTCCCGTTCTTCGAGTACGACGACGAGAGCGGCGAGTGGCTTGCAATGCACCACCCGTTCACAATGCCCAAAGAGGATTGCTTACAGTACCTCGACACCGACCCGTCAAAGGTAATTGCAAAGGCGTTTGACCTTACATTAAACGGAATAGAGCTTTCAAGCGGCTCAATGCGTATCACAGACCCCGAGTTGCAGGAAAAGATGTTCAGAGCGTTAAAGCTCACAGACGAAGAAATTGAAGCAAAATTCGGATTCCTTGTAGAAGCCTACAAGTACGGCGCACCGCCTCACGGCGGAATGGGAATCGGTCTTGACCGAATCGCAATGCTCCTCTGCAAGGCTGACAGCTTAAGGGATGTTACGGCATTCCCGAAGGTGCAGAATGCAAGCGAGCTTATGTCGTCCTGCCCTGCACCCGTTGACAAGGAAAGCCTTGACGTATTGGGCATAGAAATTAAAGAGCAGTAATTTTATAGTAATGCGTGATGTTTGGAAAAGTATGTTTTCAAAAATAAACTTGCTTTATTGATGACGTTTCGGGACGTGTAGGAACCCGTCCCCTACGAAATTAAATACAAACGTTTCCTATATATCCGTAGGGGACGGCTTTCCAGACGTCCCTATGCATAAATTGTGAACAATTTATGCATTATGGCGAACGCAGTTCGCCTCTACAATATTTCTACACTAACAGAAATGAGGTGTACAATATCAATTATTCACTAATTATAACGTTAGTTATTGTTGCAATTCTGGTGCTTGCGGTGCTTATCGGAGTTGTCGCAATCAAACACAAGCTGCGTGACGTTTCACGCTCGCTTTTCGGTACGAACAGCTTTTTTGACGGCATCAACAAGCAAAAGGAGCAGATGAGCGAAACTCCACGCTCGCTCCACGCAATGACTTCTATATATCTTCCGCAGATTATGCGTGATTTTCCGCAGTTTGACTACGAACTTTACAAGAATAAAGCAAAGTCGCTTTTACGCAGTTACTTTACCGCCGTTCAGACCAAGAAAACCTCTGCGCTTTCGGAGGAATGTTCAACTACGCTTAAAAGCTACGTTCAGGGCATAATAGAAGATATGAACGCCCGAAACGTAAAGCAGATTTTCAGAGAAATTGTTATTCACGACGTGCAGATTGCACGATACATAAAGACAGGCGCAACGGTTACGATTCTGTTCGAGCTTTCTGTGGGACATTATTCGTACATTGAGGCCGAAAACGGCTCGGTTGTTTTCGGCGACAAAAACCTGAAACAGCAGTCTGTTTACGAGGTCGGTCTTGTCTACATTCAGGACGCTGAAAAATTCGGTGCGGCTGAGGCTGTCGGCTTAAACTGTCCAAACTGCGGTGCGCCGATTACAAACCTCGGCAGAAAGTTTTGCGAATACTGCGGAACAGGAATTATCGAATTTAACGAAAGAGTGTGGAAGTTCGACTCCGTTCGTGAGCAGACAACTTCAAAAAGACAATATTAATATGAAAACCGATGATAAATTCAACCTCGGACTTGTAAGCAGATTCCGAAATGAGCTGTTCGGACTTTCCATCATTTCAATAATGATTTTCCACTTTTTCCTGCGCATAAGGGAGCACGGCTCAGGCACGCTTTACCCATTAGCCTTCGCTTACGACAACGTAATCAGCTCGGTCGGAGTAGAGTGCTTTCTGTTTTTGTCGGGCGTAGGACTTTACTTTTCAATGTCAAAGAACGGCAATATTCTGAATTTCTACCGAAAAAGAATGTCAAGGGTGCTGATTCCCTACGCATTGTGGGGTGCAGTTTTCTGGATTGCGCTTGATTTGCTAGCAAAGGGAGAAAACATAGGCGAATTTCTGTACGATTTCAGCTTTCTGTCGTTCTGGCTTGAGGGCGACTCGGTGCTCTGGTACATTTCCTTTGTCGTGATTATGTACCTTGCGTTTCCGATTATTTTCAGAATGTTCAGCGGAAAATATGCAACCGCCTTTCTTGTTTTGTCGGTCGGCATTAGCATAGGATTGTCGCTTGTATTAAGGCAGTTTTTCCCCGTTGTTTACGACAACATTGAAATTGCGGTAAACAGACTTCCGATTTTCCTGTTCGGCGCATATTCGGGCAGGCGGATTTACAAAAACGACAGCTTTAAAATCGGCGATTTACTTCTCGTTCTGCTCGGCTTAGCCGTTCATATTTACGGAATTTTGCAGAGATACGGCGTTATCGGAATCAAAATCGGATTTTCACGCTGGGAATTTGCACTTTTTTCAATTTCGCTCATATATATTTGTGTGTGGCTTTTGTCAAAGTTGAATTTAAGGCGTTTTAAGTCCTTTTTAAGAAGTGCGGGAGCATTGTCGCTTGAGCTTTATATGACGCACGTCACGATTGATAACCTCCTGCGGTTCTGCAAAATCCCCACCTATTCGCCGTATTACTACGCAATTATCATTTTTCTTTCAATTATTTTCAGTATTTTCTTGCATTTTTCTTTGAAAAATATTATTATAAAGACACATAGTTAACACGTTCGATTAATAAGATACAATTTTTATTATTCCGTAGGGAACAACCCCTGTGTTGTTCCTATAAAGTTAGCTGAATGTCAGTCAGGAACGACACAGGGGTCGTTTCCTACACTCATAAACTAAAATATTTATTAAAAGGAGTATCACTATGGGTATTATCAGAGCAGCCATAAACTCAATCAAGGGCGGTTTGGCAGATTCCTGGCAGGAGGTTATTCAGCCGGGACAGATGAGCGGAACTCTCGCAATGGTTCCGGGCGTAAAGGTAACGCACGGCAAATCTCAGAACACAAAGGGCACACCGAACACAGTATCAAACGGTTCGGTTATTCAGGTTTACGACAACCAGTGTATGCTCCTTATCGACGGCGGTAAGGTTGCCGACTTTACGGCAGAGCCGGGTTACTATCAGGTAAGCAACAGCTCAATGCCGTCGCTTTTCTGCGGTCAGTTCGGCGACTCTCTCAAGGAAACCTTCTCCCGTATCAAGTACGGCGGAATTCCGTCACAGTCGCAGTATGTAATCTACATCAACCTTGCTGAGATTCCGAGTATTCCTTTCGGCACAAAGAATGTAGTAAACTACTTCGACAGCTTTTACAATGCAGAGCTTTTCCTCCGTGCGCACGGTACATATTCAATCAGGATTACCGATCCTCTTAAATTCTATCAGGAGGTAGTCGACAAGGGACTCGTTACTTCCTGCGAGCCGTTTGACTACAAAACAAAAGCGTTGCAGTACAGCGGAGAATTTGAAACTGCGTTAAGCTCGGCTATCAATAATTACTCGGCTGACGGTTTCAGAATCAGCTTTATCAAGGGCAAGTCCCGTGAGTTCGGCCAGTATATGGCTCAGACTCTTGACGAGGAATGGGAGCAGCAGCGTGGTTTCCAGGTGCAGACAGTTTTTCTCAATATTTCCTATAACGATGAGAGCACAGATCTTATCAATATGAGAAACAAGGGCGCAATGCTCTCTGACGCAGCAGTTCAGCAGGGCTATGTTGCCGCTAATGTTGCAGAGGGTATGAAGGCAGCAGGCTCAAACTCAAACGGCGCAATGGCAGGCTTTATGGGTATGGGCGTTGGTATGAATGCCGGCTCGGGTATTCTCGGCGGCTACCAGCAGAATCCGCACTACAACAACCAGCAGCCTCAGCAGATGAATAATAACGGCGCTCAGCCGCAGCAGCCTCAGCCGGCTCAGCCGCAGCAGCCTCAGCCGGCACAGACAGCTCAGGCTCAACCCGCAGGCGACTGGACTTGTGCCTGCGGCGCAGTGAATTCGGGCAAGTTCTGCTCGGAATGCGGCTCTAAAAAGCCCGAAGCACCCAAAAAGCGTTTCTGCACAAACTGCGGTGCTGAGCTTAACGAAAACGCAAAATTCTGCCCCGAGTGCGGAACAAAAGCATAATAAATTCAATTAACAATTTACAATGAACAATTAACAATTTAAATCGGCTGAAGCGTTTATTTTTAGTCGCATATATTTGCGCAACTTAAAAATGAAACCGAAATTGTTAATTTATAATTGTAAACTGATAATTGTTTTACGAGAGGTACACCATGGCTACAGTTAACTATAAATGCCCTAACTGCGGCGCTCCGCTGAAATTCAATCCCGACAAGCAGATGTTCAGTTGTGAATACTGTATGTCGGACTTTGAGGAACAAAAAATTCAGCAGATTTACGCCGAGCGTGAGGCAAAACAAAGTCAGGCTGAAAAGGCTGAAGCCGAGGCACAACAGCGTCAGGCACAGCAGAATCAGCAGGACGAGGGCGAACTTGAGGACGCAGTTGTCTACACCTGTCCGAGCTGCGGTGCAGAGGTTGTCACAACAGAATCAACCGCCGCAACAACCTGCTTCTACTGCCAGAACCCTGTTGTTCTCGGCGGCAGACTTTCAGGTAAATTCAAGCCCAACCGAATCATTCCCTTTGCACTTTCAAAGGAAAAGGCTATCGAAAAATTCCTTGAAATGTGCAAGAAAAAATGGTTTCTTGCCAAGGGCTTTGCAAGCAAAAATCAGTTTGAAAAGCTGACGGGCGTTTACTTCCCGTACTGGTATGTCGACTCTCAGCGTCAGGCAAATATGACCGCAACAGGCGAAAAAGTGCGCACCTACAGGGTGGGCAATAAGCGCTACACAGAAACAAGCGTTTACCGCCTTGTAAGAAGCGGCGATCTGATTGTCAAAAACGTCTTTGAACGTGCGCTGAAAAGTCAGGACAGAGATATGCTCCAGTGCGTTCACCCGTTTGATTTGTCGAAGGCTCACGATTTTTCAATGTCCTACCTTTCGGGATTTCAGGCTGAAAAGCGTGACCTTGAGCAAAGCGACGTAAACGCTGTTGTTCAACAGCGTATGCAGCAGTACTGCCAACAGCTTTTAAAGGACACAATGAAAGATTTTTCGGCTGTCAAAATCGAAAACTACAACGATAAAATCGACCTTGAATCGTGGAATTACACCCTGCTTCCCGTGTGGGTTGTAACCTACAAGTACAAGGGCGAGATTTACCCGTTTGCAATCAACGGTCAGACGGGCAAAACCTACGGCAAGCTGCCCACCTCAAAAGCAAAGCTTGCAATTCTCTTTGCGATTATCGCCGTTGCAGTATTTGCACTCGGTCTGCTGGGAGGTTTGCTGTTGTTATGATTATGAAATACACTAAAAGAGTTTCTGCTCTTTTCTGCGCAGTAATGCTTATGCTCTGCACATCTGTTTGTGTTTTTGCACAGGCAAGCGGAGTTATCACCGACAACGCAGAGCTTTTTACCGAAAGTGAGAAAGCCGAATTGCAGAGTCAGCTTGACGCTCTGAGCGAAAAAACAGGCTGGATGGCTGTTATTTACACAAATAACGAAGGCTATGACGCAGACAACATCAAGCCTTATACAAACAGGTACTATGCCGATAACTACGGCAAAACAACTGCGGGCGTTATGCTGACGATTGATATGTCGGGCAGAGCAGTTGATTTTCGCACCAAGGGCGATGCGATGTACTATTTCAGCGACAATCGTGTGGACACAATTCTTGACGATGTGCAGGCTTGCCTTAAAGAGGGATTATATTACGATGCCGCAGCTTATTTTATCAGCTATTCGTCAGAATATTATGATTACGGCATTCCTGAGGGCGAGTCGAACGAAAACATTGACATTCAGGAAAAAGAGGACAACGCTCTGCTTTATGTGCTAAGGCACTATGGAATAATTTTTGGAGTGATTGCGCTTGCAGTTGCGACAATTGTTGTCGTCGTTATTTCTCGCAAATACAAGAACAGCGGCAAGGAAGGCACATACGATTTGCACTCAAACAGCGTAACTAATCTTACGGAAAGGCAGGATATTTTCCTTACAAAGCACGTTACCGTAACAACGGAGTCCTCTTCTTCATCAGGCGGCGGCTCATCAGGCGGCTCGTCAAGCGGCGGAGGCGGCTCAAGCGGCGGCGGAAGCAGAAGCTTTTAATAATTAAGAATTAACAATTAAAAATTAACAATTAAGCCGGCGGCTTTCAGCCGCAAAAAATAAAATCGGGAAATAAAGTTTTATATTATTGCAACCTTTTTTCCAAAAAGAAATTGTTAATTGTACATTGTAAATTGTAAATTGTAAATTTAATACAACGCAGTTCTGACGCTGAAATTTTATTGACGCATAAGACAACGCAAGGCTTTTATGACGGATAAGTGTGCACTTTTGCACCTGTCCTCATTATATGTACTACAGGCGGTGTCTTTCGGCACCGCTTTTGTTTTTAGGAGAAAAAATGAATACAAATCAAAACGAAACACGTGTTGCAGTCATCAGCATAATTGTTGAAAACCCCGACTCAACACCGCAGATTAACGAAATTTTACACACCGCCGCCGACTGTATAATCGGCAGGCTGGGAATTCCGTACAGACAGAAAAACATCAGCATAATAAGCATAGTAATCGACGCAGAGCTTGACGTTATAAGCTCCGTTTCGGGCAAACTCGGCAGACTGTCGGGTGTAACGGTAAAAACCGCATATTCGAAGAAATGAAGTAAATGCATTTAAACTATAATTTAGCGGCGAGCCGCCGCAGACAATTCGAGTGGAAAAATCGGTTATTTTG
>JBJFHX010000055.1:0-4517 GCA_051893995.1 Ruminococcus sp. | reverse complement strand
GAACAGCTTGATGACGCAAGCTTTGCGCACTGCTCCTTGTAATTTTTGTTGCCGTATTTGTAGTTGTCAACAACGCTGTCAAAATACTCGGGATTTTTGCCGTAAAGGAGCTTGTATTTTTCGTCGCTGTAGCCTGTGATGTCGGAGTATTTCTTCATCTGCTCCTTTGAAAGTACCATTGAGCAGAGGATAGCCTCGGTCTTGTGAATGTCGCCGACACGGTCAAATTCCTCCTCGGTTACAAAGGAATCGTAGGCAAAGCCCATAGGAATGTAGCACTCGTTTTCGTAGATGTCAAAGCCGTTGCAGGTTTTAAGGTACTTCCAGTACGGCATTTTGGTATCTCCGTCCTCGTCAATGAAGGAGTTTTCACTGCCTGATTCTCCGTCGGCTCTGTAGTCAAACAGGTACTTACAGCTGAAAAGTCCACGCAGTCCGTAAGCAGAGGTGCTTGGACGGGACGCAACGTCACGTGTGATTCCCATTGCGTTGTAAAACTGCATTATCGAGGTGGAAACGGAGCTTTGAAAGCAGTTTATGCTCGGAATTTTCCAGTACATTGCGGTGTTGTCAACGCACTCGTAAAAGTCGCTCCTTACATTCTCCAAATCGTCAATTTTTATATCGTCACGTGAGTTGAGAATATCCTCTTTAATCGGTATTGTAGTAGAGCTTGAAAGCACTCCCGTTGTGATTATAAAAGCCGAGGAAAGAAGCGAAACTATCAGTACGCCCGAGATTGACGCAATTGCAAAATGCGGATTTCTGTCCTTGAATTTTCTTAAAATCAGCACAAAGGCGAGAATACTCATAAGAGCCATAAGAACGTAAATCCAGAAACGCTCAAATGTTGCCTGAACGCCGAGCGAAAGCTCCTCCGTGCCGTCGTCATTTTCGGTGATTTTCGGCATAAGTCCGATAAGCAGAGCAATTCCTGCGGTAATTCCCGCTGACCACGCAACCGCCCTGTTCCAGTCTGCCTCATTGTCCTCGACTGCACGGATTGTCGCAAGCGACAGCATAAGCACTACCATATAAAACCAGCGTGCGTAGTAGATTGAGCAGTTCATAAGTTGGAACATACTGTTGAGCACCGGTATAAAGGCAAAGAGCATTAAAAGCGTAATGAGCTTTTTGAGCCAGTCACGCTTTTTCGTCTGCAAAAATGCGATAACTCCCGTCATTCCGAACATCGGAAGCCAGCCTGCAACCGACGCCCACTTGCAGTTTGAGTCGGGCGTGAATACCGGGAACGCAGGCATATCGGCAGGGAAGAAAAAGCCGATTATAATCAGCCAGTAACGCTGAGGTAAATCGTGAACGAGAGAGTTCCAGCCGTTCGGCAGGCTGTCAAGCCTCGGGTTGCCCATAAGTCCGATTACCGACGGCATAAGTATGAACGCCGTAGCGGCAAAGCCGATAATAACCTCAATTGCAAGAATGAAAAATTCCTTGATTTTAAAACGGCAGGTTTTTGTGAGCATAACCGTAAGGTAGTACATCACGACGAACAGAACCTGTCCGACAAAGAAGTAGTAGTTTACAACGCAGGCGGCAAACACCGCAATTGCAAACACAACACGCTTTTTGTCGTATATGAACGAATCCAGAGCCGCAAGCAGAAGCGGAAACATTATCATAGGCTCGTGGAAGTGGAAAAAGAACACGTTGTAAATTGAAAATCCCGAAAGGGCATACAGCAGTCCGCCTAAAACAGCGTAGCTTTTGTCTGAAACGTATCTTTTCAGGTAGAGGTATGCCGCAAGAGAGGCGCAGGCAAATTTTAAGATAAGCAGAGGCCCGATAAGATACGGCACAAATTCGTTCGGAAACGGAATCGTCAGCCAGAAAAACGGACTGCCGAGAAGATAAAAGCTGTAGCTCGACAAAAAGTCCGAGCCGAGGTCGGTTAAGTGATTCCAGCCGAATTCACCGTTTCTTACAGCGTCGTGGCAGAGCTGATAAAACGGAATTTCCTGAACATTGAAATCGCCGTAGTAGTAAAACACTCCGTTGTTTGCAACAATGAACGGAATAAAAAGTATTGAAGCGGCTAAAAGCGCAAGCCCGAATGCAAGCAGTGCATAGTGCCGGTTTTTTAAAGTCGGACGTTTAAGCGTATGTGTCATTTAATTTCTCCGATATTTTTCTGCAATCTTTGACTTTTATTTTAAAAATAGTATAATTACAATTGACAATTAACAATTGAGGGTCGGTCGAGTACCTCGACACATAAATTTTATAATTGTAGCGGCGAACTGTGTTCGCCATAATCTATAAATTGTTTCACAATTTATAGATAGGGACGTGTGGGAACCCGTCCCCTACGGCTATGCAGGAAACGTTTTTATTACAGTCGTAGGGACACGGCGTGCCGTGTCCGCAGTGGCAATCAAACTTTATCAATTAAACCGTAGCTATAGAGGACAACAAACCTTTCCGTAGGGGACGAGTTCCTACACGTCCCATTCACAAAAATTGCGTTGCAATTTTTGTGTGGACACGGCACGCCGTGTCCCTACGTCAACGTTGTGCAAATGCTAATAGAATATTTTTTATATCATTAACTAAGCCTGAATTTGATACTGAGTAAAGGGATAAACAGAATTGTTAATTTTTAATTGTAAATTGTTAATTAATATATTATACCATACAGAAATAAATTTTGCACTAATTTTTGTAAAAAAACAGGAGATTATCATTATGAAACAGTCACATTTTTACGCAATGCTGTCAAGAATGAAGTACATCAACCGCTGGGGACTGATGAATAACACGAAATATGAGAATTTATGCGAGCACAGCCTTATGGTTGCGATGATTGCCCACTGCCTTGTTTTGATAAGCAACAAGCGTTTCGGCAACAGCTTTGACCCCGAAAGGGCGGCTTTGCTTGCAGTTTTCCACGACTCAACCGAGATTATCACAGGCGATATGCCCACTCCCGTAAAATATTTTAACCCCGAAATCAAGCAGGCGTACAAGGAAATTGAAAATAATGCGGCTGACAGGCTTGTTTCAATGCTCCCCGATGATTTTAAAGAGGATTTTGAGGAAATAATAAAGCTAAGCGGCGAAAACGACAGCGAGCTTAAGCCGTTTGTCAAGGCGGCGGACAAGTTTTCGGCACTGATAAAGTGCATTGACGAAATGCGAATGGGAAATGATGAATTCCGCAAAGCAAAGGAGTCAACCGAAAACGCAATCCACGCAATGAATATGCCTGAATGTGAGGTTTTTGAAAGGGAATTTCTGCCCTCATTCTACCTTTCACTTGATGAACAGGACTAAATTTGTTTATAAAATGATAAAAATCTGCATAAAATTACGCTTTACAACAAATTATACTTCGAAAAAAGAATTATTTATTCGAATTATAGTGGTATAATATTGTAGATAATATTGTTTTTTACGCATATCAACCTTTGTCGCAAATTTCGGTGAAATGCCGTATTTATGACGATACCACCTTAACGGAGGAACAGTATGGCAAATAACGATACAAAAAATAATCTTGTTGACATAAGTTCTAACACGCAAATCAGGAAGGTTTATAATAAAAAAGGCAGAGTAAAGCGCATTTTGTGCATATTTTTTTCAATTATTTTCCTTATCGGCGGAAGCGGTATGATTTATGTTTACAGCCTGCTCAATTCGCTTAATTACAAGGAAATCAAGGACGACCCTGCTTCAACCACTCCGACAGTTTCCGACAATTCGGGCGATGTTTCGGGCTTTACCGTTGAGGACGGCGAGCTTTTGCAGGACTCAAAGGTGCTTAACGTAATGCTTTTCGGTGAGGACAATCACGACGCTGACGAAAAAGGCAGAAGCGACACAATGATTATGCTCTCGATTGACAACCGTCACAAAAAGCTCAAGCTTACTTCGTTCCAGCGTGATACCTACGTTTACATTCCCGGCTACGATTACGACAAAATCAATGCGTCCTACACGCTCGGCGGAGCAAAGCTTTCAATTCAGACGATTGAGGCTAACTTCGGAATAAAGGTTGACCGATACGCAGTGGTTGACTTTGACAGCTTCAAGAAAATTATCGACACCCTCGGCGGTGTTGACATAGAGCTTTCGCAGGACGAAATCGACTATATCAACTACCAGATGTATAAAAACGGTCAGGTTGACTCTCCCAAAACAATCACCGACGCTCCCGGTATTGTCCACCTCAACGGACAGGAGGCATTGTGGTACGCCCGCAACAGAGGTCTTTCAAAGGGTGAAGACGGCAACGAAATCGGAATTGACGGCGACGACTGGGACAGAACCTCAAGACAGAGAAAACTGCTTGAAACGATTTTCGACAGTATGAGGAACGCTGACCTCGGACAGATTGTTTCAATCGTAAGCTCCGTAGGTCCGCTCGTAACAACGAACCTCAAAAAGGACGAAATCACAGCCCTTGTTACACGTGCGCTGACTTACTTGCAGTATGACGTTGAGCAGTACTACATTCCCGAGGAGGGACTCTGGTATTACGACGACGATACGCCGTCAGG
>JBJFHX010000054.1:0-4518 GCA_051893995.1 Ruminococcus sp. | reverse complement strand
AATGTTTAGAAATATTGCCCTTGCTCTGATGGCGATTACGGGTGGAATTTATGTACTTACTGACTCTATTTACACCTATCTCCCCTTGTGGATAAATAACCCTGTTCTTTGTATGGTGTTCGACGAATTTGCTACATATCTGCTGCCAATTGCAGCTTTTCTGTATGTCAGAGTGAACGTTGAAAATAAACGTTCAAAAGGATATATGACAATACTGATTATAGTATCTATACTACTGACTATGACGGCAATATTCTTACAGATATTCGGCATTATTGATATTCTTAAAAGTGAGATTTTTGTATTTCCGTTTATAATACTCGGAAGCGTCGGAAGCATTGTATGTCTTATTTACGAAGCTTTCAAATTCAAAAGCAAGAATTCAAGGGCAGTTCTCATTTCGCTTTGTCCGTTGGTTGCCGCAGGTCTGATAGATTTTATCAACTCATTAACAGGCTTTGCGCCCGACCGTGTGTTTATAAGATTAGGACTTCTTATTACAGTAGTCATTCAGATTTACATTCTGTTTAAAGAAACCAGAGAACACCAAAAAGAGCTTTTGCGATATCAGAAAATGCAGAATGAAATGCTTCAGATGCGTGTTTCAATTATGGTATCGCAAATACAACCGCATTTTCTGTATAATTCCCTTACTTCAATCGCACAGCTTTGTGAGAAAAATCCGTCAAAAGCAAAGAAAGCTACTATTGAATTTTCAGAGTATCTGCGCAGAAATATGAATTCACTCAAGGAACAGGCTCCCGTGCCGTTTGAAAGTGAACTAAAACACCTTGAAACCTACCTTTCACTTGAAAAAATGCGCTTTGGTGATGAGCTGAATGTTGAATATGACATTGAAACAACAGATTTTCTTATCCCCTCTCTCACTGTTCAGCCGCTTGTCGAAAATGCAGTAAAGCACGGTGTAGGTATGAAAGAGGACGGCGGAACTGTTACCATAGCAACAAGAGAATTTGACAACAGATATGAGGTAATTGTTTCTGACGACGGTGTGGGATTTGATACTTCAAAGAAACCTAACGACGGACGAACTCACGTTGGAATGGAAAATGTAAGGAACAGACTGAAAACAATGTGCAATGCTGTACTAAATATTGAAAGCACTGTCGGCAAAGGCACAGTTGCAACAATAACAATTCCTAAGGAGGAAAATTAATATGAGAATTTTAGCTGCTGATGATGAGGCTCTGGCTCGTGAAATGCTTACAGATGCAATAAGGGAAGCTTTACCGGATGCGGAAATATTTGATTTTGCAAAACCGTCACAACTTCTTGAATTTGCGTCGGAAAATCCACCCTGTGAAATCGCATTTGTTGATATACATATGCGCGGAATGAACGGAGTGGAGCTTGCAAAAAAATTGAAAGACATAAATCCAAAGCTGAATATAATTTTTGTAACAGGTTTTGACCAGTACACAGGCGACGCTATGAAGCTTCACGCCAGCGGATATATAATGAAACCAGTTACAAAAGAAAAGGTTGAGGCAGAACTTTCTGAACTTCGTCATCCGATTGAGCCTAAAAGTGATGTTCTTCTCCGTGTTCAGTGCTTTGGTAACTTTGATGTGTTTACTCCAGACGGCACTCCGGTACATTTTGAAAGAAGCCGCTCAAAAGAGGTTTTCGCCTATCTTGTTCACCGTCACGGAAGCTCCTGCACAATCAAGGAAATTGCAGCAGTGTTATTTGAGGACGAACCGTATGACCTTAAACAACAGGCTTATATTCAGAAAATTATTTCCGCAATGATGAAAAGTCTGAAAAAATGCGGTGCAGGTGATGCAGTATTTAAAAAATATAACAGTCTGTCAGTAAATGTCAGCAAGCTCGACTGCGATTACTATCGCTTTAAGGAGCTTGACTCTGGTGCAGTAAACTCATATAACAGCGAATATATGGCACAATATTACTGGGCTGACTTTATGTTTGATGACTACAATTATGACGAGGATTATTAATTCATAACCATCTGTCACAATATAAATAATGAAGTGCAGTAAATTTACATCATAGTAAACTTACTGCACTTATTTGATTTACCGTTTTTCCTTAATTTTGGTATTGTATTAAACTAATAAAAACTTAAATATCGTTTCTAACAAGATCCTCATAGCTTTCACGCTTGATGATTACACGAGATTTGCCGTTATTAACCATTACCATAGCAGGACGAGGAATTCTGTTGTAATTTGAAGCCATTGAGTAGTTATAAGCGCCTGTTGAGAGAACTGCAAGCGTGTCGCCTACCTCAACATTTGCAACCTTTGTATGCTCCTGAATAAGGTCGCCGCTTTCACAGCACTTACCCGCAATAGTTACGGTTTCATCTGCCTCCTTATCAGCCTTGCTTGCGTTTACAACAGTATAATCTGACTGATAGAGTGCATAACGAATGTTATCTGTCATACCGCCGTCAATTGAAACATAGGTTCTTGCGTTAGGAATTTTTTTCTTACCACCGACTGTATAAAGGGTGATTCCTGCTTCACCAACAACAGATCTGCCAGGTTCAATGTAGATAAACGGTACAGGCAGACCGTATTCGGCAGATTTCGCCTTAACGGCAACAGAAACCTTTTCCATATAGTTTTCATAAGGAACAGGCTCGTCCTTGCTTGTGTACATAATACCAAAGCCGCCACCGAGGTTAAGCTCTGAAATTGTAACGCCAAGCTCGTTTTCGATTTTACCGATGAAGTCCATCATAATCTCAGCGGCTGTTACAAACGGGTCAATGTCAAAAATCTGTGAGCCAATGTGACAATGCAACTCCTTGAGAGATATATTGTCAAGCTTAATAGCTTCTTTTACAGCTTCAAAAGCCTCTCCTGTTTCAAGAGCAAAACCGAATTTAGAATCAATCTGACCTGTTCTGATAAAGTTGTGTGTATGTGCGTCAACACCCGGCTTTATGCGGAAAGAAATATTGACCTTCTCACCCATTTCGCCAGCAATTTTATCAAGAAGCTCAAGCTCGTAAAGATTATCTACAACGAACTTGCCTACCTTTGACTCAATAGCGAACCTGATTTCATCTGCTGTTTTGTTGTTGCCGTGAAAATGCACCTTTTCCATCGGGAAGCCTGCCTGCAAAGCAGTATAGATTTCACCGCCGGAAACAACGTCAAGACCGATGTTCTCTTCCTTTGCGATTCTGCAAAGCTCCTTGCAGGAAAGCGCCTTGCTTGCATAAAGCGGCATACCGTTACCGTCATAGAACTTCTTAAAGGAGTTGACATATGAACGGCAGGTTTCTCTGATTACATTTTCATCAAGTACATAAAGAGGAGTGCCGTATTCCTTTGCAAGCTCTAAAGTATCGCACCCTCCGATTGTAAGATGTCCCTTTTCGTTTACGTTAAGACAATCGTTTACAAACATTGCTCATACCTCCGTATTATTAAAATTATTAATTGATTCTTCAATCAGTTTTCTGATTTCCTCATTTCCAAACCCTGTCTGCGCTGAAAACGGAATTAACGGAATATGTTCAATCGTGCTGAAAATATCCTTGTAATATTCCATTTGCTTTTCAAACTGCGTCTTTTTAAGCTTATCGCTTTTAGTAAGCACTGCCGCAAAATTAAAACCGCCTCTGTAGAGAAAATCAATCATATGCAGGTCATCGTCAGTAGGCTGATGACGCAAATCAAGAATCTGAATAACAAGCGCACGCTTTCGCTCCTGATTAAAATATCCCTCAACAAGCTTTGCCCAACGCTCCTTTTCAGCCTTTGATACCTTTGCATATCCGTAGCCGGGCAAGTCAACCATTCTGAATTCACGCAGCTTGTAAAAGTTGATTGTTGCTGTTTTACCGGGCTGTGCACTTACTCTTGCAAGAGCCTTTCGCTGAACAAGCTTATTGATAAGAGATGATTTTCCAACGTTTGAATGGCCGGAAAACACTATTTCAGGCATATCTGATTCTGGAAGCTGTTCCACCTTGCCTGCTGCAAATTCAAAGCATACTTCGTTAAAATTCATAACCTGTCTCCTGTTTATTGTCTTATTGTTGCAACTCCGCTTTTATGCTGCGGCGTTATTTTTATATTTTCCCATTCTTTTTCGGAAACTTTAATTGTATCATTAACGGCAAATGCAATAACATCTTTAAAGCTTTCAACAGGAACAAATCTTACTTTTTCCTTTACTACACTGTCAATATCCTGCAAATCAGGTTCATTTTCCTTTGGAATGATTACAGTGTTGATGCCGTGTTTGTAAGCCGCCATACTTTTTTCTTTTAGTCCACCAATAGGTAGAACCTTGCCTCTAAGAGTAATTTCGCCTGTCATTGCAATATCGTGCCTTACAGGCTTTAAGGACAGAGCTGAATAAATTGCAGTAGCCATCGTGATACCGGCCGAAGGTCCGTCTTTTGGTACTGCACCCTCGGGAGCGTGAATGTGGATATCCTTATCCTTGTAAAAATCAGAATCAACGCCAAGAACATCACAATGACTTCTTATGCAGGTTATTGCAGTTTTGGCA
>JBJFHX010000053.1:0-18335 GCA_051893995.1 Ruminococcus sp. | reverse complement strand
TAAAATGCAGGCTTGTCAACAATTTTTTCTTTTCTGCTAAAAATTTTCCTGCGATATATAGTCGAAAAACTGATTTCTAAATTCTTTATACTTTCTTTGTGAAATTTTTACTTTTACAGTTTCACTATTATTCTTTTCAAGAACAATAGTGTCTTTATCAAGTCGTTCAATATTCTCAAGATTTACTATGTAGCTGTAATGCGGCTGAGCAAAAGAAGTATTTGGTAAAATCTCTTTCCACTCCGAAAGCGACTTATCGCTGATTATTTCATCATTTTTTGTAACTACAAGCGTTTTTCTCTTATGAATTGTGATGTAGAGAATGTCACACACATATATCCGCTGTGCTGTTGAGCCGTCAGTAAGCAGCATTCTAGTGTTTTCGTTGTAAAATCTTATTGCAGAATCAAGTCCGCTGAAAATTCTTTCTTTGTCAGGCGGTTTTGGCAAAAATCTGAACACCCGTAAATCCATTGCGTTGTCAAGATAGCTCTGATGTGAGGTTATGACAAAAACTATTGTGTTTGAATTTAAAGCTAAAAGGTGTTTAGCAACTTCAAGACCGCTGTGCTTTGGCATTTCAATGTCAAGAAATGCTATATCAAAAGGCGTTTTGCAAGCAACAACTTTTGTGCTGTCGGTTTCAGCAATTATTTCAACAGATATATTATGCTCGCTAAAATATTCATAAACCATTTTCTTGATTGATTCAACTGCAAAAAATTCATCATCACAAATTAAAACACGCAATAAAAAACACCCTTAAACACACACAAAAATTATACTAAACGCTTTTTCTGACCGTTCTTACAAACCCGGCGGTCTTTTCCCTGCTCTTGCCCGTCTTTGATTCATTTTCAACGCCTGAGCTTACGTCAACTATGTCGGGATTGAGAATATCAATCGCTTCTGTAACATTTTTACAATCAAGTCCGCCTGCAAGTACAAAGAGTTTATCATTATGAAGAATATTTCTGAGAATATTCCAGTCGAACGTCTTGCCGCTTCCCGGTGATGCGGCGTCAAAAACATATCCACAGACGTTCTTATTTTCCGCATAAACACTGACTTTGTCAATATCGCTGACATTGAATGCCTTAAAAACGGGAATCGGTGAATTATCAATAACCGAGTTTTCAACCTCGCCGTGCATCTGAATGAAATCAAAACCACATTCAGCAATTTCGCTGACCTGCTGAGCTGTAGGGCAAACGGTAACGGCAACAGTTTTTATTCTTTTATCGAGCAAAGACAATAAACTGACAGCAGTCTGTGCGGAAATATTGCGCCTGCTCTTTGGGAAGAACATCACAAATCCAGCGTATTCGGGCAAAAATTCATTAATAGTTTCTACGTCCTCACGACAGGTTATTCCGCAGATTTTTATTTTAGTCATAGTATCACCACAAATTGACTTTAAGGAAACACTGAATAAATCACACTGCGAGTTGTTTGCACATCTTGCTTGCATATTTTCCGCCAGCTTACCCAAAAAATCCTCGTAATGCGTCAGCATTACTGCGGTTTATTTGTCCAAACTGACGAAAAATCTGACTGCGTAATATGCACAAACGATTTAATCAGTGCTTCCTTAACATTTTAATTATAACATATTATTTTGCTCTGTTCAAGGAAACACCTCAATATATTATTATTTTTACATAATCAAAATAATTCTTTATACAAATCTGTTAAGCTCTGCGCTATATTCATAGCCGATTGAGGAAAGCTTTTCTTTGATTTCGTTTTCATCTACAGAAAGCGACTTTGCAAGCTCCTCAAGCGACGGGTAATTATCACGAAGCTGTGTATTTATATATGATAAAAGTATTGCGGGGTCGGTTGGGATTGGCATAGTTTTACTTCCTTTCATTTTTGATTTATTATATGACGTTTTCGATAGAAAGTCAAAGATTCGCATTTTATTTTCATAAAATGAGTTTGATATTTATTTCGGACACGGTACGCCGTGTCTCTACGAAAAGAGTAAAATAATTTTATTTTGAATTTAAGATATAATGTGCTATAATAACAAAAACGGAGGTATGTTATATGATAATTTTAGCTTCGGCTTCTCCTCGCAGGCAACAGCTTTTATCGCTTATCTGCGATGATTTTTCGGTTGAGCCTGCCGATATTGATGAAACAATTGAAAAGGAAATTGAGCTTGAAAAAAAGCCTGAATATCTCGCCGTAAAAAAGGCAAGGCATATTCAGGGCAACAATCACTCTGAAGATATTGTAATAGGCTGTGATACTGGCGTATTTCTTGACGGAATTATGCTCGGCAAGCCGAGTTCGGAAGATGACGCCGCTGAAATGCTGCGCAGGCTGTCGGGCAGAAAGCACAAGGTTATTACGGGGTGTGCGTTGCTGTACAAGGACAGGTGTATTTCATTTTCTCAGACAACAGAGGTTGAGTTTTTTGAGCTTACAGACAGGGAAATTGAAGATTACATCGCAACAGGTGAGCCTATGGACAAAGCAGGCGCATACGGTATTCAGGGCAAAGGCACTGCGCTTGTCAAGGGCATTATCGGTGATTTTTACAATGTTGTCGGTTTGCCTGTTGCTATGCTTAATAAAAAGCTTAAAGAGATTATTTAATCAAAGCATCATCAAAAATATTTTCTTCAAGAATCGACTTGAAACTTTGCAGCATACTGTTAAATGCTGCAAGAATAAAAATACTGAAACCTAATGAAATAACAATAAATACTAATCCGGCAATTAAGGTATCAGGTCTGCATACAAGCCCAAACACCCCTGCAATAAGAAAAATGAATGGTATCAATAAAAACGGATATATACACATCATTGGTCTTGTCCTTATTGTTAATTCAGTATATCTGTCCTTTTCTGTTACCTTACCGCAGAAACGAGGGCAAAAGCTGTTGACATTCCAAACTCCTGAATCAGACATAAAATGAATTTCAAAGGTATTTGATTTAAAACTGCCCTCGAATAAGTCGTTATGCCCATTTAATTTATTTGAAAAAACTGTTTTGGATTTTATCCTGCCAAGCACTTCTTCAGGTGGCAGGTCGATTTTATATGTTAGTTTCTTAAGCCAGTTAACAAGCATTTTCATTCTCCTTTAAATCGGAAACTTCTGTGAGCAACGAGGGCGTCGCTTGCTACAATAATACATACAAGTTTTCTATATATCGTATCAAAAAACGGACTGCAACAGATTATCTGCGTGCAGTCCGTTGATTTTTAAGTTTACCTTAATTATACCTGCTGGCAAACAGCGTTGATTGACTCGGGAATATCTTCTTCTGATGCAGAGATTAGAAGAACGATATTTGTTGAAGAAGTTTCAGAAAGCTCCTGAAGCTTCTTTGTAAAAGCCTCGAGTCCTTCGAGTGCGTCGGGGCAAATCTTGAATGTTGAGTCAACGAGAATGTCTGTAACATCGTAGTTGCCTGCGCAGATACCGCTGATAAAGCCGTAAAGCATATCGTAACCCTCAACAAGATACTGCTCTGTGTCGATAAGTCTTGCCTTGTGAGTTACGTCATAAGTAAGCTTTGAGCCCTTTTCAATTACAACTACATTGCCCGACGATGCGGCAACAGCCTCGTTTGCAAGAGCGATAAGCTTTTTTGTTTTTCCTGTTCCTTTTTTTCCGATAAGTAAAGTAACCATAATAAAATCCTCCGGTGTATTATACTTTAAAAAGAAATTATTTGAGTCTTGCTTCAAGAGCAGCCTTCTGGTCTTCATATCCGGGCTTGCCGAGCAGAGCAAACATATTCTTCTTGTAGCTTTCAACGCCGGGCTGATTGAACGGATTTACTCCGAGCATATATCCCGAAATAGCGCAAGCCTTTTCAAAGAAGTAAATAAGATAACCAAGCTCTGATTCGTTCATCTCGGGTACGTTGAGAACAATGTTGGGAACTCCGCCGTCGTTGTGAGCGAGTACGGTACCCTCAAATGCCTTCTGATTGACAAATCCCATTGTCTTGCCCGAAAGGAAGTTAAGACCGTCAACGTTTGTCGGCTCTGTACCAAGAGTAACTTCTTTTTTACATTTATCAAAGAGAACAACAGTTTCGAACATTGTGCGTCTGCCGTCCTGAATGTACTGACCGAGTGAGTGAAGGTCGGTTGAGAAGATAACGCTTGCAGGGAAAATGCCCTTGTTATCCTTGCCCTCGCTCTCTGCAAAGAGCTGCTTGAACCACTCAGACATCATTGTGTAGGCTGGCTCATAGGAAACCATAACCTCCATTACCTTGCCCTTGCGGTAGAGAATGTTGCGGATTGCAGCGTACTTGTAGCAGTCATTTGTCATTACGTCGTCATTGTCAAGCTCTTTCTGAGCTGTAGCCGCACCCTGCATAAGAGCGTCAATATCAGCTCCCGAAACAGCAATCGGCAAAAGACCTACGGCTGTTAAAACAGAGAAACGTCCGCCGACATCGTCGGGTACTACGAATGTTTCGTAGCCCTCTTCATCTGCAAGAGCCTTGAGTGTGCCCTTAGCCTTGTCAGTTGTGCAGTAAATGCGCTCTCTTGCACCGTCCTTGCCGTACTTTTTCTCGAGCATTTCACGGAATACTCTGAATGCGATTGCAGGCTCAGTTGTTGTACCTGACTTTGAAATCATATTAACAGAAACGTCCTTACCCTCGCAAAGCTCCATAATCTCTGCAAGTGCAGATGAGCTGATAGAGTTACCTGTGAAGAAAATCTGCGGTGTGTCCTTGCAGGTGAGGTTATAATTCTGAGAATATAAAAACTCAATTGCAGCACGAGCACCGAGGTAAGAACCGCCGATACCGATTACGATGAAAACGTCGGTGTTCTTTTTAATTTTTTCAGCGGCAGCCTTGATTCTTGCAAACTCTTCCTTGTCATAGTCTGTGGGAAGATTGAGCCAGCCGAGGAAATCATTGCCGAGTCCCGAACCCTCGTGGAGAGTTTTGTGAGCAGCCTTTACTTCTGCTGCAACGCCTTCATACTCGTGGTCATTGATAAAATCTCTTAAATACTTGTCTGTTAGTTTAGTTGCCATTAATAATTCCTCCAAATTTCTTATTCGGAATAATAAAATATGTATCCTCCGATATAAGTACCTTTGTTGTTTTATTATACTATAATACAAGTATTTTTGCAAGGTCAATTTGTCAAAATTTATAATGAAATTAGAGAATTAAAAAGAACACCGAACACCGAACCGAATGAAACCTCATCGACAGAGCTTGCGGCGGTAATATCGCACTTCTTGACTGTCTTGCCGTCAATGCTGTAGGTAAGCGTTCCAAGCTTCTGATTTTCCTTTATAGGAGCTGTTATGCTTTCGGGCAAATCAATTGTCGTTTTTATTTCAATATTATTTCCCTTATCTACTACAACTTTTGATGAAGTATCGCAGTTTAGTTTGACGGTGTTTTCCATTCCACCGTCAACTTTTAGTTCAAGAGGCATATCGTCGGGTAATTTTAATTCCTTTACAGAAATATTTGCAAAGCCGTAATCAAGCAGTGTCGCTGCATCGGAGAATCTCTCCTTGCCTGTTTTACAACCGAGGACTACTGCAACAAGCGACACATCTCCCCTCTTTGCAGACGCAGACATACAACAGCCAGCATCATTTGTCGTGCCTGTTTTAAGTCCTGTTATGCCGTTGTAGGTTTTAAGAAGTTTATTTGTATTTACAATCTGGGTTTTGCCGTCCCTCAAATTATCAAGCCAGATTGACGTGTAATCAAAAATCTTCTCGTGCTTCATAAGCTCACGTGACATAATTGCTACGTCATATGCAGACGTAACGTGACCGTCCTCGTCAAGTCCGTTGCAGTTTTTAAAGACCGTATCGTTCATTTTGAGCTCTTTTGCACGTTTATTCATCTGCTCGACAAACGCATCCTCACTACCGCTTATGTGCTCGGCAAGTGCAACAGCCGCATCGTTGGCAGAGGCTACTACAGTTGCTTTTATCATATCGTCGGCACTCATTGTTTCGCCTGTTTCAAGCCAGATGTCACTGCCACCCATTGATGCGGCGTGCTCGGATGTTGTTATTGTATCGTCAAGAGAGAGCTTTCCGCTTTCTATTGCTTCGAAAACAAGCAGCAAGGTCATAACCTTTGTGACCGATGCACAGGGGCGTTGCTCGTGTGAATTTTTCTCGAAAAGAATTTTTCCTGTTGATGCTTCCATAAGCACAGCAGACGGTGCAGTTATGCTGTCAGCAGAAACTGCGTTTACTTTTACCGGAAACACCACTGTTAGCATAAGCGCAAAGCAAAGCGTGGTTGAAATAATTACCTTCTTAAACATAAAAAAACACCTCGTTCAATAATATGAACAAGGTGTTATTTGTATGAATTATCCGATTACTTAAGGAAAGGAAGGCTGCGAACGATAGGAGCCTCAACAGACTTGTTTGAACAGGTCTGAACAAAGCAGATAATCTGAATAACTGCAAGAATAACAGCGCATATACTGCCTGCAATAGGAACGATACAGGTCCAGCAAAGGAGAACGGAAAGAACGCTTACAACCATTTCAGTGATTGTAATTTTAAGAGCCTGCTTGATGTGGAAAGCAAGATAGGGTGAGTTTACAGAATTTCTTGCAAGCAGGGCAACAATAACGCCTACGACGCTCATTATGTAGCAAAGAAGTGCAAAAATCTTGTTATCGTGTACGTCCTGTGGGTCAAATTCAGCAGTGTGGTCATAAATATCTACAACAGGCGCTACAGGCTGAGCATAGCTCTGCTGTGCGTTGTTCTGATAAGCGTTCTGCTGGGGATTAGCGTTCTGAAATGAAGTACCGCAATTCGTGCAGAACATAGCATCATCAGCAAGCTGTGTGTTACATTTTGGACAAGTTTTCATTTTTTATAAACCTCCGATAAAATAATTGTATGTCAGTAATAATTATATTACTTTACATATTAAATAATGACCGATAATTCAGTCAATCAGGCATACTGCGTGGGCAGAAATTCCCTCAAGCCTGCCTGTAAAGCCGAGTTTTTCTTCTGTTGTAGCCTTTACACTGACAGCAGAAATATCAATATTGCAGGCTGAGGCAATATTTTCTCGCATTGAGTAGATATAATCCTTCAGCTTTGGCTTCTGGGCAATCAATGTTGAATCGATATTTACGATTTTATAGCCGTTATCGGCTAAAACTCTGCACACCTCTTTTAAAAGAAGTATGCTGTCAGCGCCCTTGTAGGCTGCGTCTGTATCGGGAAAAAGCTTTCCTATATCGCCCAGAGCCGCCGCTCCGAGCAGAGAATCCATAATTGCGTGTACAAGCACGTCTGCATCGGAATGACCGAGCAAACCGAGCTCAAACGGAATTTCAACTCCGCCGAGGATAAGCTTTCTGTTTTCCGTTAATTTGTGAACGTCATATCCATGACCAATTCGCATAGATTTCACCTTGAAAATAGATAGTTTATACGGACACGGCACGCCGTGTCCCTACGAAATAAATAATGAAGCCTGAGTGACTTATTAAACGACTTATGACCTTGATTTCAAGATACTTTCGGCAATTATAATGTCTATGGGAGTTGTAAGCTTGATATTCTCAACACTTCCCTTTACAACCTCTACCTCACCGCCCATATTTTCAATAAGCGAACAGTCGTCAGTAAAGTTTATTACATTGTCGCCTGCATTTTCAAGGGCAAATTTGTACAGTTCACATTCAAATACCTGCGGCGTCTGAACAGCACGGAGTTGAGAACGCAAGGGAGTGCTTTCGATTTTGTTGAAACCGTCTACGATTTTGATTGTATCGGTAACTGAAGTACCGAGTGTTGCCGCACCTGTTTCAAAAGCCGCCTCAACCACACGCTGAATTTCTTCAACGGTAATAAGCGGACGTGCACCGTCGTGAATTGCATAATATTCTGCGTTTTCGTTTGCCGCCTCAACGCCGTTGCGAACGCTCTCAGCACGTGAAGCACCGCCGAGCACGAGACTGCTTACCTTTGAAAAGCCGTTTTCGTCAACGATAGACTGAATTCGCTCTTTGTCCTGCTCACGGCAGACAACGATAATTTCCTTAATCAGATAGCAATTCTGAAAAGCTTTCAGTGTGTATTCAATTGCAGGGCGTGACAAAAGCGGAATGAACTGCTTACTGTCGGCAATACCCATTCTTACCGAGCCGCCAGCCGCCACAATTATAGCCGAAACATAAGCTGACATAATGTACCCTCCGTTAAATTAATCAACTTAAACTTTATCAAAAGCCTGCTTTAAGTCGTCAATTAAATCATCAACATTTTCAAGTCCGACTGAAAGACGGATAAGATCGGGTGCAACACCTGCTTCAATGAGCTGTTCCTCGGTCATCTGACGATGAGTGTGGCTTGCAGGATGCAACAGACAGGTCTTTGCATCTGCAACGTGAGTTGCAATTGCGGCAAGCTTTAAGCTGTCCATAAACTCAATCGACTGCTCTCTGCCGCCCTTTAAGCCGAATGCAAGAACACCGCATGAGCCGTTGGGAAGATACTTCTGAGCTAAGTCATAGTATTTGTCGCCCTCAAGGTCGGGATAATCCACCCACGCAACCTTGTCGTTTGATTTGAGGAACTTTGCGATAGCGAGTGCATTTTCGCAGTGGCGCTGCATTCTTACGTGTAGCGACTCAAGTCCGTTCATAAGATAAAAAGCATTCTGCGGTGACTGGATTGAGCCAAGGTCACGCATAAGCTGTACAGTAGCTTTGGTAATATAGGCGAGCTTTCCGAATTTTTCAGCGTAAACAATGCCGTGATATGAATCGTCGGGAGTTGTAAGTCCCGGATACTTGTCAGCGTGACTAAGCCAGTCAAAGTTACCGCTGTCAACAATTGCACCGCCGACACCGATTGCGTGACCGTCCATATATTTTGTAGTTGAGTGAGTTACAATATCTGCTCCCCACTTTAACGGCTGACAGTTAACCGGGGTCGCAAAGGTGTTGTCTACGATAAGCGGAACACCGTGAGAATGTGCAAGACGAGCAAACTTTTCAATGTCGAGCACAAAAACGGTCGGGTTTGTAATTGTTTCGCCGAAAACGGCTCTTGTGTTGGGTCTGAAAGCCTTTGCAAGCTCTTCTTCGGGAAGATTCTGGTCAACGAATGTGCATTCAATTCCCATTTTCTTCATCGTAACGCCGAGCAGATTGAATGTGCCGCCGTAAATTGATGAGGAAGCTACAATGTGACTGCCTGCTTCGCAGATATTGAACAGCGCAAAGAAGTTTGCAGCCTGACCGCTTGATGTGAGCATACCTGCAACGCCGCCCTCTAAATCGGCAATTTTTGCGGCTACAGCGTCATTTGTGGGATTCTGAAGTCTTGTGTAAAAATATCCGTTTGCCTCAAGGTCAAAAAGTTTGCCCATCTCGTCGCTTGTTTGATATTTGAATGTTGTGCTCTGATAAACAGGAAGCTGTCTTGGCTCGCCGTTTTTGGGTTCGTAGCCTGAATGCAGGCATTTTGTTTCAATTTTCATAATATTTATTCTCCATCATTGTAAAATTTCTGAGTGCAAAGAGTCGTTTGCAGAATTAATAATCAAATTTATATTTCTTATGAGAAAAGACCTTTTATGAAACCTGTTATAAAGTCAGTTCCGTAAATTACAAGCGCAAAAATGAGGATAAGAAGTATTGCGGAAATTACACGCACTGTTGTGCGCTTTGTACCGCTCATTTCTTCAAATTCTTCTGTGGCGGTTTTTGTTTCTGAATTTACGGGAACACCGTCATCCTCAAGGATTTCCTCTTCGCCCTCTTTTATTGCGCCGATTCCGACACAAACGTCATATGCTTTTTCATAAGCGGAATAGGGCACCATAATATCCCTGTATGACATATCGTAGCCTGTTACTGCCTCGGCAGAAGATGTATATTTCTGCGGAATACTGTCGCAGGGAATTCCACTGTCCTCCAGAGCGGTTGTTATTCTCTGAAGCTCAAAGCCGCCTGCGGACATTATGTATACAGGTGTATTTTCATCGGTAATTTCATAAAGAGGCTTTTTGCAGGCAGTGCATAATTCCTCGCTGTCATTGTGCAGATGTTTGCATTTTTTACAATATTTCATATTAAAGCCTTTCAATAAACAAATTTATACAACACAGTATAATTCTATCATAAAATCCTTGATGTATCAATACCCGATAATAATTTTTTACTCACTATTATATACTAAAATGCTCCCCCGAAAATCGGAGGAGCTTATTTGTTAAAATATTAAACGGGGTGAACCATATTTTCTTTGTCGAGCTTATCACCATTGATGCCTGCCTTGGCGTTTCTTCTCTTTTCAAAGAAGTCAAGAGCAACCTTCGGGAACTGTGCGTATGAAAGAACGTCCTCAGGCTGTTCCATCCACTCAGAGATTTCGCTTCTGAGCTTATCAAGCTCAGGCTCGAGTAAATCAGCAGGACGGCAGTTGATTACCTTTTTGTCGCCGATAATCTTCTTCTGGAATTCGGGGTCGATAGGCATAGGTGTTGTGCCGTATTCGCCTGCTACAAGTCCCTTGAACTCGTTTGTACACATCTTGTAGCGCTCGCCTGTGATTACGTTGAATACAGCCTGTGTGCCGACAATCTGTGATGTGGGAGTTACAAGAGGCGGATAACCTGAATCCTCTCTTACTCTCGGTACTTCCTCCAGCACCTTATCGAGTTCGTCCTCTTTGCCTGCCTGCTTGAGCTGTGAAAGAAGGTTTGAAAGCATACCGCCGGGAACCTGATAGATAAGTGCCTTTGCGTCTGTTGCAAGCATCTTGGGGTCAAGGAGTCCGGATTCAATATACTTTTCACGAAGCGTCATAAAGTAAGCACGAATTTCTGCAAGAGCTTTAATGTCAAGGCCTGTGTCAAACTCTGTGCCCTGTAATGCGGCAACCATAGATTCTGTAGGAGCGTGTGATGTACCGAGTGCAAGCGGGCTGATTGCAGTGTCAATACCGTCTGCACCCGCTTCAACGCCCTTTAACAGGCACATTGACGCAAGACCTGATGTATAGTGAGTATGGAGCTGTAAGGGCATTTCGGGAAGAGCTGATTTGATAGCCTTTACAAGACTTTCTGTCTTTGAAGGTGTAAGCAGAGCAGCCATATCCTTGATGCAGATTGAGTCAGCGCCTGCGTCTGCAATTCTCTTTGCGTACTCAACATAATACTCGTCTGTGAAAACAGGGCCTGTTGTGTAGCTGATTGCAACCTGAGCGTGACCGCCCTCTTTCTTAGCTGCCTTGATAGCTGTCTGTAAATTCTTGATATCGTTGAGAGCGTCAAAAATACGGATAATATCGATACCGTTTGCGATTGAACGCTGAACAAGGTATTCAACGCAGTCGTCCGCATAGTGACGGTAGCCGAGCATATTCTGACCTCTGAAAAGCATCTGGAGCTTTGTGTTGGGACAATGGTCTTTGATTGTACGGAGTCTTTCCCACGGGTCTTCATTTAAGAAACGAAGGCAGGAATCATATGTTGCTCCGCCCCAACATTCGAGTGAATAATAACCGATTTTGTCAAGCTTATCAAGAATGGGGAGCATTTCCTCTGTTGTCATTCTTGTAGCTATAAGTGACTGATGAGCGTCACGCAGGGCAGTTTCGGTGATTCTGATTTTCTTTGCCATTTTGGACATCCCTTTCGTCAGTTATTAATTAGTTAAGAGTTACTAAAACCTTACCTGAGTCTACAGACTCGCCCTTTGCAACGTCAACTGTAGCAACAGTTCCGTCCTGAGGAGCCTTTACGGGAGTTTCCATCTTCATAGCTTCGATAAATACGAGGTCTTCGCCTGCCTTAACAGCCTGACCTGCGGAAACTACTACGTTTACAACAGTACCGGGCATAGGAGCCTTTACAACAACTGAACCTGCTGCGCCTGCGGGAGCTGCTGGCTTTGCTGCGGGAGCAGGAGCTGCAGCGGGAGCAGCTGCGGGTGCTGCTGCAGGAGCGGAAGATGAGCCGAGTTCTTCAACCTGAACGTCATAAGCTGTGCCGTTTACTGTGATTCTTAAATTCTTCATTTTTATTTCCCCTTTATTTTAACAAGTTTATAAATCAATGATAATATCAAAGCGACGATGGCGTCGCCCGCTACAAATAAATATATATTTAAATTGTAGAATGTTTCTTTGAGAGAGTGGGAACTCGCTTGCCTGAGAGCATATCGAGTGCAGAAATGAGAGTCTGACGGAGCTGTCCTTCTTCAACGATTCCGTCAACGTAGCCGTTCTGTGCAGCGTTGAAGGCTGAGAGATTCTCTTCTGCAAACTTCTCGGCAACTGCGCTCTGCTGTTCAACAGGAACCTTCATTGCTTCGGGAGCCATAATAAATGCTGCAGCCTCAACATTTACGGGTGAAATCACTGCCTCGGGAAGTGCGTAAACAACATCTGCGTTTGCGCCTGTGCCTGCGAGTGCGATATATGCAGAGCCGATAGCCTTGCCTGTTACAACAGAAATCTTGACTGTTGTAGCCTCTGCATAAGCTGATGCAGCCTTTGCGGCACACTTGATTGACTCAAAGCCTGAGCAGTTAACAAATGAAATTACGGGAAGTGAGAATGCGTCGCAGAAACGGACAAACTTTGCAACCTTAGTTGTTGACTTACAATCGAGCATACCGCCCTTTGTTGCAACAATACCGACAACCTGTCCGCCAAGACGTGCAAGACGAACGTTTGCGTTTTCACCGTAATTATTGAAAAGCTTAACCTTGCTGTTACCGTCGATTGTTCTGCTTACGATACAACCGCAACCGTCATCAGCAGGAGCTTCTTCAAATGACTGGGGAGCCATATTGAGGTTATTGGAAGGAAGATAGAGCATAAGATCTTTAGCCATTGCAATTGCTTCCTGAGTATCCTTTGCAATCATAGCGGCAATACCGTTTTCAGCGTTGTATTCTGCGCTTGAATTCTCGCCTGTTACGGAGAGTGAAAGCTGTGCCTTTTCGCTCATAATAACAATATCTGCGCTTACTGCGTTGAGTGCAGATGTTCCGAGGCAAGTGCCTAAAACAACTGAAATCTGCGGAACTACGCCTGAAAGAGAAGCGGCGCTGTTAAGAACCTCACCGCAGCCTGCAAGAAGCTCTGTGCCCTGTGAAAGTCTGCCGCCGACGCTGTCGTAAAAACCGACAACGGGAGCACCTGTTTTAAGTGCGAGGTCATAAAGCTTTTTAAGCTTTGCAGCCTGCGCTTTGCTCATCGCACCGCCGCAGATGTCGCTGTTCTGTGCAAACGCATAAACGGGCATACCCTCAACTGTTCCGAAGCCTGCAACAACCTCGGCAAAGCCTTCGCCTGATTTTGCAAACGCATCAATTTCACAAAAGCTTTCAGCGTCAAAAAACTCCGTAATTGTTTTGTAAGCGGAAGTTGAAGCAATTTCAGCCTTTGCCTGATTGATTTTTTCAATACTCATCTTAACATCCTCCAATACTATGTATTGAATACACGGTAACAGAATACCGCATACTAATTTTTCATTTTACATTATATCCTATCTTGAATAAAAGTACAAGAAAAAAGCTAAGCATTTTTTTAAATTTGAACAGTTTATATATTTATTATAAGAAATAATAAAATATATTGTAAAATTGTAAGGTCAGATTTATCTTAAAAACCGATGATTTTTTCTGAAAAGAAAATAATTGTAAATATCAAATCGGTTTTCCGTTTACAATCGGACTTGAAAGGAGCTTTTTAACCTCAAGCTCAGTGAGGTCACGCCAGTCGCCCTGCTTTAACATACCCATTTTTACACAACCGATTTGTGTGCGTTTCAGCCTTGCAACCTCAAGTCCGACTGCATCGCACATTCTGCGTATTTCACGGTTTTTGCCCTCGTGGAGCATCATTTCAAGAACAACTCTGCCCTGCTCCTTATGAAGAACGTGCACCCTTGCAGGCGCAGTCTTTTTGCCGTCAAGCTCAACGCCTGTTTCAAGCTTAATAAGCTGTTCCTCGTCAATTGACGGACGCACGGTTACACGGTAGATTTTATATACGCCGTTTTTAGGGTGCATTACCTTGTTTGCAAATTCACCGTCATTTGTCAGCACAAGCATACCCTCGGAGTCCTTGTCGAGTCTGCCGATGGGATAAACCCTCTCGCCCACGTCCTTTACAAGCTCGGCTACGCATTTTCTGCCTCGGTCATCACTCATTGTGGTGATAAAACCTCTGGGCTTGTTGAGCATAATATAGCGGTAGTTCGCCTTTGGCATAACAAGCCTTTTGCCCTTTACAAAGACCTTGTCGGCGGCAGTTACCTTGTCGCCGAGAATTGCTGTTTTGCCGTTTATTTTGACGTGACCGCCTAAAATAAGCTCCTCTGCCTTTCTACGTGAGGCTACTCCGCATTGAGATATGAACTTCTGAAGTCTTATAGGTTCGTTTTTAGCCATATGTAAACAAATCCTTTATCATTGTAAAAATATTTTTATTTTCCTTTTTGGAATTAACGCTGTCAACAGCGACTAATTTGTTTTCTTCAATAATTTTGCCGTTTAAAATATATTCAATACTGCCGACATCGTCCCCCTGCTTAATCGGAGCATAGAAAAAGCTGTCAAGATAGACCTTTCTTTCAATTTTATCCTTATCATCAGACGAAACGACAATTGAAACAGGCTTTTCTCCCGTTACCGTTACGCTGTCGCTTTCTCCACCGACGCAGGGAATGTCAGCAAAAAAAATGGTGTCGTCAGACGTATAGCAGGAATACTTTTCAAAGCCGTAGTTATAGAGCGAAATGTGGTCGTTCCAGTCGTTTCTGTCATTCAGGGTAACGCAGATAAGCGTTAAGCCGTCCTTTTTTGCCGCTGAAACAAGGCATCTGCCTGCTGACATTGTGTAGCCTGTCTTGCCTCCAATGCAGTATTCATACAGGGATAACAAGCGGTTATGATTTGAATAGGTTGTTTTCTTCGAGCTTGGCTCAATAAATTCAACAGTTGCGCTCTTTTGTGACGTAAGCTTTGCAAAATCCTCGTTTTCAAGAGCGTAGGACATAAGCAGAGCCATATCGTAGGCTGTTGAGTAGTGGTTATCATCGTCAAGTCCGCTCGGCGTTACAAATTGGGTGTTCTTCATTCCGATCTGACTTGCCCTTTTATTCATTTTATCGGCAAATTTTTCGGTAGTACCCGAAATTGTCAGTGCCGCTGCGTTTGCCGCATCATTGCCCGACGCCATCATCATTCCTGCCGCAAGGTCCTTTAGTGTAACAACTTCTCCGACTTTGAGGTACATTGAACTGCCCTCGGCAATCATCTTTTCGGTAAATTTTACTTTTTTGTTCTGCGACGAAGCCTCTTCAAGCGCAAGAAGTGATGTCATTATCTTTGTTGTGCTGGCAGGCTTCATCTTTTTATTCTCGTTTTTTGAGCTGATAATTTGTCCGTTATCAGCGCAGTAAAGCACATATGCTTCTGCCGAAACACTTATTTCTGACTTTTCTTCTGCCTTTACGGAAATTGAAAACGAAAATACAAAAAGCACTGTCAGCACCGCTGAAACAATCCTTTTCATAAACACACCTCCTGCATATTTTATGCCGAATGAGAGTGTGTTATTACATTACAAATCAGAGGTCGGTATCGTCCATTGTGATTTCCGAGAAATCATCATCAACCTTTGAATGCTTTTTCTTATCGTCTTTTTTAAATATTTCCTTTACCTTGTCAATAACATCGGGAATCATTCCTACAAGACGGTCGGGAGTGCCCTCAAACTTATCAATAGGAATAAGCTTTACGTCACCCTTGTAAACAGTAAGGAAAGCAACAGGCTGGATTGTTACACCTGCGCCGCTGCCGCCGCCAAAGCAATCCTTGTTCTCCTTTTTGGTCGGAAGGTCGGAACCGCCCGAAGCAAAGCCGTAGCTTACCTTTGATACGGGAATGATTAACGTGCCGTCGGGTGAAACAATAGGCTCGCCTACGATGGTGTTGACATCAATCATTTCCTTGATTTTATTCATTGTTGTGTCCATAAGGTTTCCAATCGGATGTTCCATAATCATTCTCCTTAAAAAATTATTTACTTCGTAGGGAACAGTACGGCGGTGCCCAAACCCCCTCTCCTTATTAAGGGGTTGTTCTCTACTACGGTGTTAATTTTAAAATTCATCAATTTTGTTATGAAAATAACCACACTCAAATGTAGGGAACGGTCTTGACCGTTCCGAGTCGGTTAAGAGTTGGCTTGTAAATCAGCGGAACGGTCAAGACCGTTCCCTACACTGATTAATTACAAAAGCTAATTTTATATTTCATACAATATGTGTATAATTAGGTTTAACATTGTACTACATTATTTCAATTTAACAAGTATAAAAAACGTATATTTTAGCTTTTTAAGTCGGCTAAAAGCTTTAATCCTTTATAACCGTGTTTGAGAACAAGAGCCAAAAGCCAGAGTACTTTTATTTTTGCTTCAAGCTCCATATTTACAGCGGATTTTGCTTTCTCTTCAAAATCCGGTGAAATGTCAACGCCGTAGCTTTTGCACTTTACTGCACCGACAATTATTCCGAAAGCAGGATAAACAGCCGAACAGCAATAGCCGTATTTTACGGCGGTGTCTGCGGCGTCATCGCCTGCAATACTTATGCTTAACATAAGCTTTTTTACTATTATGTGCCTGAAAAAGTCTTTTAATGCACCGACTGCAAGGTCTGCAATCTTTTTTATCAAATCAAAAAGCCACGAAATACCCTTTTCTTTAACAAGACTTTCTTTTTTCTTTTCTTCGTGTTTTGGTTTTTCCTCAGCTTTTTCAGACTCCTTCTTTTTTTTCTTCGGCTTTGGCGGATAAAATTGGATTTTAACAAAGCCGATTTTTAAGCTGCACCTGAAATCTTCGTTATAGCTTGCTTTTAGCTTAACGGGCATTAAGAGCATAAGGAAAATTACAAGAAGGATTCCGAGCAAAATATACAGCCAAAGCAAAGGCAATCCTCCTTTAAATAATTAACAATTTACAATTAACAATTATCAGTTACATCTGTATCGGAAATTGTATTCCGGTCTGTGGTTTCTTCTTCAGTTTTTTCTGCTTCTTCATTTTCGGTTTCGGGCAGAGGCGGTAATTCTTCAATGGAATTAATATTGAAGCACCTTAAGAAATTTTCCGTTGTGCCGTACAAAAGAGGTCGTCCCGGAAGCTCAAGCCTGCCCTTTTCCTCAACAAGCCCTTTTGCGGTAAGACTGCCTATTACGCCGCTGCAATCAACGCCTCTGACCTGCTCGACAAAAGCCTTTGTTACGGGCTGATTGTAGGCAACAACTGCAAGCACCTCAAGAGCCGCCTGCGAAAGCGGAGTGTTTCTTCGCAAATCCATTACAGTTCGAATCTGCGGTGCGTACTCCTTGCAGGATACCATCTGATATGCATCGTCAAGCTTTATTATGGTTATTCCCCTGTTTGCGCTGTTGTAATCATCAATCAGTGCAGAAATGTGTTCTTCAGCCTGTTCTTCGGTAATTTCAAGCGTCTGCGCTATACGTTTTGTTTCAACCGACGAGCCGCTTGCGAATAAAATTGCCTCTATAGCGGCTTTATATTTCAGCTCGGACATTACTGCACCTCCTTTTTATTTTCTATCATATGTACAACAGCATTTTCGCCTGTACCCTCAATTCTTATTCGCTTGCCCTTTATAAGCTCAAGCGTTGCAAGGAACGTTGCAACAAGGTCGCTTTTGCCTTCGCAAACCTCGAAAATCTCGTGATATTCAAGGCGTTTTCCGTGCCAAAGTCTGCGCATCAGGTGAATTATCTTGCTGTTGACCGAAACTATTTTATGCGATACAATTCCCGAAAAAGCCTTTTCTGACGGAGGAAGCTTGCGCTTTCCCCTGCCGACTGCGCTGACATACGCCTTTGCAATATCCTCGCTTGGGTGACTTCTGTTGTAGGTCAAATCAAATTCTACGGGAGAGGCTTCTCTGAAATAAGTATCAAAGTCGTAAATACTTCCGAGCTTTGCAGCCATTTCACGGCAGACAGCGTATTCAAGCAGCTGTCCTGTAAGCTCTTTTTTCAGCTCCTGAGCCTCTTCCTCATACTTTGGCAGAAGCATAACAGACTTGATATATACAAGCCGTGACGCCATTGTAAGGAACTCTGACGCAATATCCATCTGATTTTCCTGCATACGGTTAATCTGCTCCATATACTGCTCAAGAAGCTCGGAAATCTGAATATCATAAATATCTATTTTATTTTTTGAAATCAAAGTCAGTAACAGGTCAAGCGGCCCTTCAAAAACGGGCAGCTTATATTGCAACTGCGTTTCCATATGCTGCCCTCCTTGATTT
>JBJFHX010000052.1:0-18465 GCA_051893995.1 Ruminococcus sp. | reverse complement strand
TCGGAAAACGGTATGCCGATTTCAATGATGTCAGCACCGTTTTTGCTCATTTCTATCAAAAGCTTTTCGGTTGTTTCAAGGTCGGGGTCGCCTGCCGTAACAAACGGAATAAACGCCTTGCCGTTTTCAAAAGCCGCTTTTATATCACTCATAAAGATTCTCCCCTCTGTAACGTGCGATAGCCGCAACGTCCTTGTCACCTCTGCCCGAGAGGTTGACAACGATTATTTTGTCCTTATCCATAGTCGGCGCAAGCTTGATGCAGTGCGCAACTGCGTGTGCGCTTTCAATTGCAGGAATAATGCCCTCTGTCCTTGAAAGGTACTCGAATGCACAAACAGCCTCCTCATCGGTTACGGGAACATACTGCGCTCTGCCTGTATCGGAGAGGTTTGCATGTTCGGGACCGATTCCGGGATAGTCAAGACCTGCCGAAATTGAGTAAACGGGTGCAATCTGACCGTACTCGTCCTGACAGAAGTACGACTTCATTCCGTGGAAAATGCCGAGTGTGCCGTTTGCGATTGTTGCGGCGTTCTTGGGATTGTCAACGCCGAGACCTGCGGCTTCACAGCCGATAAGTTTTACGTTTTCGTCCTTTATGAACTCATAGAATGCGCCCATTGCGTTGCTTCCGCCGCCTACGCAAGCCATAACTATGTCGGGCAGTTTGCCCTCTTTTTCAAGTAACTGCGCCTTGATTTCTTTGCCTATAACGCTCTGGAAATCTCTTACGACTGTCGGGAAAGGGTGAGGACCCATTACCGAGCCGAGAACGTAGTGGGTGTCGGAAACACGATTTGTCCACTCACGCATAGCCTCGTTTACGGCGTCCTTCAAGGTCATTGTGCCTGTTTCAACGGCGTTTACCTTTGCGCCTAAAAGCTTCATTCTGTAGACGTTGAGAGCCTGACGGATTGTGTCCTCCTTGCCCATAAAGATTTCACATTCAAGTCCGAGCAGAGCCGCAACCGTTGCGGTTGCCACGCCGTGCTGACCTGCGCCTGTTTCGGCGATAACACGTGTCTTGCCCATTTTCTTTGCGAGCAGACACTGACCGAGACAGTTGTTGAGCTTGTGCGAGCCTGTGTGGTTTAAATCCTCACGCTTTAAGTAGATTTTTGCACCGCCGAGGTCCTTTGTCATCTTCTCTGCGTAGTAAAGGCGTGACGGTCTGCCTGCGTACTCACGCATAAGAAAATCAAGCTCCGACACAAATTCGGGGTCGTCCTTGTAGTGATTGTACGCCTCTTCAAATTCATTTATCGCATTCATCAGCGTTTCGGGAACGAACTGTCCGCCGTGAACGCCAAATTTACCCTTTGACATTTTATATGCTCCTTAATATTGATAGTGATTCGTATTGTCTGGAAATGTTTATTTGCTAAACTTATGTTGAAATACAGGTGACGTTTCGGGACGTGTAGGAACCCGTCCCCTACAAAAATACATAAACGTTTCCTCTATATCCGTAGGGGACGGCTTTTCTGCAAAAACGGCAACCCTTTTGTCGCTTTGCGACATTTCCCCTAACAGGGGAATTTCCCAGACGTCCCTTTTCATAAATTGCAAAACAATTTATGAAATATGGCGAACACAGTTCGCCGCTACGATTTAATTTAACTCCCTTTCAGTTCGTCAAGCATTGCCTTTTTGTTCTTGCTCCTCATCAGCGTTTCGCCGATTAAAACGCCGTTTACGCCTGCGCTTTCAAGCTCGGCAACGTCTGCCCTTGTCTTGATTCCGCTTTCGGCAACGAACAGAATTTCTCTCGGTACAAGATTTCTCAGACGGACTGAATTTGTTATGTCAACCGTAAAGTCACGCAGATTGCGGTTGTTTACGCCGATTATCCTTGCGCCTGCGCTGACAGCCGACTTTACCTCTTCCTCGGTGTGCGCCTCAACGAGAGCCGAAAGTCCGAGCGTATCGCAAATTTTTATCCACTCTCTTATTGTGTCTGTGTCGAGCAGTGAGCAGATTAACAGTACCACCGACGCACCGATTAGCTTTGCTTCATAAATCTGATATTCGCAGACCGTGAAGTCCTTGCGAAGCAGAGGGATTGAAACATTTTTTGAAATTTCTTCAAGATATGCGTTTTCGCCCTTGAACCACTGCGGCTCGGTCAGAACCGAAATTGCCGACGCTCCCGACTTTTCGTAGTCCTTTGCAATCTCGACATACGGAAAATCCTCGGCGATAATCCCCTTTGAGGGGGATGCCTTTTTGACCTCGCAGATAAACGACATTCCGTCCTTTTTAAGTGCCTGCTCAAAAGGGAAGTCTGTGTCGCAGTTCAGCGAAAGAGCTTGTTTTTTTACCTTTTCAAGCGGAATCTGCGCCTGTATTTCATTATACCTTTTTACGTTAGCCTGTGCAATAGTTTCGAGTATCATAATTTAGTTACCTGCAATCAAAATATGTTAAACGTTGTTTGTTGCTTTTGCAAATTCAACCATCTTGTCGTATGCCTTGCCGCTGTCGATGATTTCCTGTGCAAGCTTTACGCCGTCGGCGATTGATTCAGCCTTGCCGCCTGCATAGAGTCCGAGAGCCGAATTTAAAACAGTGATGTCACGCTTTGCGCCTTTAAGCTCGCCACTTAAAATCTTCTTGGTGATTTCAGCATTTTCTGCACCGTTACCGCCGACAAGCTCCTGCATTTCGTATCTGCCGAGTCCGAACTGCTCGGGTGTGATTTCGTAGGTTTTGAACTCGCCGTTGTTAATTTCGCAAACCTTTGTTGCGCCTGTTACGGTCACCTCGTCCATACCGTCGCTTCCGTGGAAAACAAATCCCCTCTTTACGCCGAGATTTGAAAACACCTTTGCAATCGGCTCAACGAGTGATTCGGAATATACGCCCGTAATCTGGAGATTTGCGCTTGCGGGATTTGTGAGAGGTCCGAGCACATTGAAGATATTTCTGATTCCGATTTCACGTCTTACTGGACCTACAAAGCGCATTGATGCATGGTAGCCCTGAGCGAACATAAAGCAGAGGTTTGTGTCTTTAAGCACCTTTTCGCTCTGTTCGGGTGTGATTGTGATGTTTACGCCGAGCTGTTCAAGGCAATCAGCCGAGCCGCTTTTGCTTGACATTGAGCGGTTGCCGTGCTTTGCAACAGGGATTCCTGCGGCAGCAATTACAAATGACGCTGTTGTTGAAACATTGAATGTGCCCGTTCCGTCGCCGCCTGTGCCGACAATGTCCATAACGTCGGTTTCGTGCTTTACGTGGAGCGCCTTGCTCCTCATTACCTCGGCGCAGGCTGTGATTTCGTCAATCGTTTCGCCCTTCATTCGAAGTGCTGTGAGGAACGACGCCATCTGTGCCTGAGTTGCCGTGCCTGTCATCATTTCTTCCATAACCTGCTTTGACTCTTCGTATGTTAAGTCACTGCCCGATACTACCTTTAAAATTGCCTCTTTAATCATATCATCAGACCCTTTCCAGAAAATTTTTAATCATCTGCATACCGTGCGAGGTGAGAATCGACTCGGGGTGGAATTGCAGTCCGTAGATTTCGTAATCTCTGTGCTTTACGCCCATTACCTCGCCTGTTTCGTCCTGCGCCGTAACTCTTAAATCTTCGGGAACTGAACTGCGCTTTGCAATCAGCGAATGGTACCTTGCGCCCTCAATCACATTCGGCATATCTTCAAAGATTTTACAGCTGTTGTCAACAATGATGTTGCTCTTCTTGCCGTGCATAAGCTTTTTTGCGTGGGTGATTTCCGCACCGAAAACCTCGCATATCGCCTGATGTCCGAGGCACACACCGAGAATCGGGAACCTGCCCTTTAGGCTTTTTATAACGTCCTCGCACACGCCTGCGTTTTTCGGATAACCGGGGCCGGGTGAGAGTATGATGTGTGAGGGATTTATTTTTTCGATTTCATCTATGGTGATTTCGTCGTTTCTGACAACCTTTATGTCGGGGTTTACGCTTCCGCAGAACTGCACAAGGTTGTAAGTAAAGCTGTCGTAATTGTCAATAAAAAGTATCATAGCTCGTAAACCTCCCCTGCGTTCTTGACTGCGTTCATAACTGCAAGCGCCTTGTTGTAGGTTTCAATGTATTCGTTTTCGGGAATGCTGTCGGCTACGATTCCTGCGCCTGCCTGAACGTAGACCTTGTTGTTTTTCTTGACTGCCATTCTTATTGCAATGCAGGTGTCGAGGTTACCGTTGAAGTCGATATATCCTACTGCGCCGCCGTAAACTCCACGTGGAGTTTTTTCAAGCTCCTCAATAATCTCACACGCCCTTATTTTCGGTGCGCCCGAAAGAGTACCGGCAGGGAGCAAGGCTTCTACTGCGCTGAGTGCGTCAAGACCGTCTTTGATTTCGCCCTCAACCTCACTGCAAATGTGCATAATCTTTGAAAAGCGGAGAATTTTCTGATATTCGGTGACCTTTACAGAGTTGAATTTTGCGATTTTGCCGATGTCGTTTCTGCCGAGGTCAACGAGCATATTGTGCTCGGCAAGCTCCTTTTCATCGTGGATAAGCTCGTTTTCAAGTGCGATGTCCTCCTGCTTTGTCTTACCCCTCGGGCGTGAGCCTGCAATCGGGAAGGTTGTAAGCGTGCCGTTTTGGAGCTTGACGAGCGTTTCGGGAGAGGCTGTGATAATCTCGTCGCCGTCAATCGACATATACACCATATACGGCGAGGGATTTGTTGTGCGGAGAACTCTGTAGGCGTTAATCAGCGAGCCTTTGTAGTCAGCCTCAAACCGTCTTGATACTACGCACTGGAAGATATCGCCGTCGTAGATATACTCCTTTGTTTTCTCAACCATTTTGCAGAATTCGTCTTTTGTGTAGGTGCTTGTAAACTTGACGTTTTCGTCACTTTCAAGCTTGGGCAAAGGAGAGTTATCCGTTATTATTGAAATGATTTTGTTTATATCGTCCTGCGCCTGCTTGTACTGACGCTCGCAGTCGTAGGTTTTCATATTTACAATGACCGTCAGCTTCTGGCTTAAATGGTCGTAGGCGATGATTTTGTCAAAAAGCATCAAGTCAAAATCGTTTGTATCTCCCCTTCTGAGCTTTAAAACAGGCTCGGCGCAGGCAATCATTGCGTAGCCGTAGTAACCGACAAGACCGCCCGTAAAGGGAGGAATGTCGTCAAATTTCGGGGTTTTGTAGTTTGCAAGGTACTTTCTTACCTCGTCATAAGGCTTAGCGGTGTTTACCGTTTTTTCGCCCTCGCCCGTAATGGTCAGCGTACCGTTTTTGTAGGCAAGACGTGCCTTGGGATTAAAGCCGATAAAGGAGTATCTGCCCCACTTTTCACCGCCCTCAATGCTTTCAAGCAGAAAATATTTGTCCGAAATGCCTGCGATTTTACGAAGCAGGGTAATCGGAGTTACTACGTCTGCGTAGATTTCCTTGTATACAGGAATTACGCTGTAGCTGTCTTTGAGGTTTAAAACCTCGTCATAAGACGGTTTAATCATAACTTTTACACCAACCTTTCAAAATATATAAAACTGCTGACTGATTTTGTCAGATAAACGATAATTTTTTAGTCCGTTATATAAATCGGTTTTATACTAAACCTCGGTATCTCGGGAGTAAGACATTTTTCTATGTCTTACGCAAGAAACTACTTTACGTCAGCTGTTTCGTAGGGACACGGCGTGCCGTGTCCGCAGTGGCAATCAAACTTTACCGATTATACCGTAGTTATAGAGGAAAATAAATCTTTCCGTAGGGGACGGGTTCCTACACGTCCCATTCACAAAAATTGCTATGCAATTTTTGTGTGGACACGGCACGCCGTGTCCCTACGTCAACGTTGCGCTAAATTATGGTTTGCATTACTAACTAAATGTCAGTTTCCAACTGAATTATGGGGATAACTGAATAAAATAAAAAAGACTTCTGTCCCACAAAGGGACAAAAGTCTGAAATAACAACTTCTGCGGTACCACCCAGATTGACGATAAACGCCCGCTTAAACAGCATACTGACATATGCCTCCTGCTGTAACGGTCAGGCTCCGTCGGAAACTACTTGCAAATGCTTTCGGTCCGCCCTCACAAGTCCATTCGGGTAAATCTCCGCTGTCGGCTCACACCACCCGCCGACTCTCTGAAAGTTTTGATAAATCCTACTATTCTTGCTCACAGGTTTATTTTTATTGCTAATATTATATTCCTCAGAAATAACTTTGTCAATACTTTTTTTCGACTTGATTTTTAAATTTTCTTTATTTTATATCTGCATTATGTTATAATATCTGTGCTGTCTTCCTCCTACAGCTGAAAGGAGGTGTGTAATAGTGTGTATATTTACTTCATTTTTATTATCTGTCGGAGCAAGTATAGTTGCCTACTATATTTGCAAGTGGTTGGACAGGTAGTGTAAGACAGCACAACCTATTGAAGAATCCCCCGAAGCTGACACCTTCGGGGGATTCGTTTTGCATAACAGTGCAATTTACTTCATTTTTGCCTAAACATATTATATCATATGCTTTCGGCTATTTCAAGTATATGCAGAAAATTATTTTTTATTAAATTGAATCAGCGGTTTATATATGATATAATCAGTTTGCTGTCATCCTCCTACAGCTGAAAGGAGGTGTTTCACTTGGACTTATTCACATCGTTTTTACTATCTGTCGGAGCAAGTATAGTTGCCTACTATATTTGCAAGTGGTTGGACAGATAGTGTAAGACAGCACAACCTATAGAAGAATACCCCGGAGTTGCCCCTCCGGGGTATTCGTTTTGCCCACTTGGACAAATCACATCATTTTTGCCTAAGCACATTATATCATATGCTTTCGGCTATTTCAAGTATACGCAGAAAATAATTTTTAATGCAAATTACTTGCTTTCTTCTCTGAGTGTTGTTCTCTTGATTTTTCCGCTGATTGTTTTTGGGAATTCGTCAACTATTTCAAGGTACTGAATCCACTTGTACGAAGCCATACGCTTATTGCAGAAAATCTTGATTTCGCTTTCCGTGTGCTTGTCGTGAGCAGTGCCGTCGGCAAGCTTTACGATAGCCTTGATAGCCTGGCCTCTGTCCTTGTCGGGCACGCCGATTACCGCACATTCAAGCACGTTCGGGTACTGCATAATCACGTTTTCAACCTCGAACGGACCTACTCGGAAGCCTCTTGTCTTGATAAGGTCATCGGCTCTGCCGACATACCAGTAGTAGCCGTCCTCGTCCTTGTAAGCGGTGTCGCCTGTGTGGTAAACTCCGCCCTTCCAGACATTTTTGTAAAGATCTTCGTTGCCGTAGTACGACATAAAGATTCCGTACTGCTTTTTGTCCTTCGGCGGATAAACAACGATTTCGCCTGTTTCGTTTGCGCCGAGCTCCTTGCCGCTTTCGTCAATGATATGAATGTCGTAAAGCGGAGTGGGCTTGCCCATTGAGCCGGGTTTTGCAACCGAGCCCTTGAGGTTTGCAAGCATAAGCACGCTTTCGGTCTGACCGAAGCCCTCCATAAGGTGGATTCCCGTCTGCTCGAAAACCTTTTCGAATACCTCGCCGTTGAGTGCCTCGCCTGCTGTGGTGAGGTGTTCAAGCGCAGACAAATCGTACTTGTCCATTCCACGCTTGATGAAATATCTGTAAACCGTCGGAGGTGCGCAGAAGGAGGTTACCTTGTAACGCTCAATGATACGCAGGAGCTTGCCGGGTGAGAACTTGTCAAAGTCATATACCATAACTCCGCATCCGCAGAGCCACTGACCGTAGATTTTACCCCACGAAGCCTTGCCCCAGCCTGTTTCGGCAACGGTGAGATGAAGTCCCTTTTCTTTTACGCACTGCCAGTATTTAGCTGTGATAATGTGACCGAGGGTGTAGGTGTGGTTGTGTTCAACAGCCTTGGGGTAGCCTGTCGTGCCCGAGGTGAAGTAAATGAGCATAGGCTCTTCAGCCTTTGTGTCAACTCTTTCGAGCGTATCGTCAGCGTTTTCAACCTCTGTTGTAAAGTCGATTGTGCCGAATATCTTTTTTCTGCATACAAAAACCTTTTCAAGGGTGTTCGGCTGAGAAGCAACAGCCATTAAGTCCTCAGCAGTTGTGTCGTCGGGAGTGCAGACAGCAGCTGTGATGTTAGCTGTGTCAACTCTGTAGGAAATGTCACTCTGCGTAAGAAGATGAGTTGCAGGAATGATGATTGCGCCGAGCTTGTGGAGCGCAGGAGCAACGTACCAGTATTCGTAGTTTCGCTTGAGAATAACAAGCACCTTGTCGCCTTTTTTGATTCCGTTATTTCTGAAAACGTTAGCCGCCTTGTTGCTCAGTCTGCTGATGTCGGCAAAGGTAAAGGTTTTTTCTTCCTTGTCGGGATTTGTCCAGACAACAGCAATATCATCGGGAGCAAGCTCAGCCATTTTGTCAACTACGTCGTAGCCGAAGTTGTAGCTTTCGGGAAAGTCAAGCTCAAAATCGAGCAGATTGCCGTTTTCGTCAAGAGTTTCCTTGCAAAAATTTTTGTATAGCTGCATTTAAAACATCCTTTTCAGTTGGTTTCTTAATACATAAAATGTTATGCTTATTTCAGCACTATTCCGAATATTATTCTATACAAAAATGAAGAAAACCGCAATACATAAAATTATGCTAAATAAAAATATATTGCGCTTATTAATTCACTCACGGAATATTGTTATTTATAAATCGACAAAAATTCTATTATTAATTCAGTTTCTGCATAACAAACAAACCGCTCCCGATTAACAGGAGCGGTTTTAAGTGATTTCAGGTTTTAAAACTCAGTAATCATTTCAGCAATGTACTTCTGAATAAGCGTTGCGTCCTTGACGCTTACGATGCCGTCTTTGTCAACATCGGCAGCCTTTATCTGAAGCGAGTCAAAGCTTTCAAGTCCTACAACATACTTGAGAATGAGCGTTACGTCGTCAATCTTAACGTATCCGTCGCCGTTTATATCGCCTAAGAGGAGACTGCTTTCAAGAGCTGTTGATGTGCTTATCGAAGCGTTTTCAAAGCCCTTTACGCTTGAAATATCCTGCATCTGGCTGTAATCAACAATTGAAGCGTGGTAAAGTTCGTCCGATGAGTCAAAATATCCAAGGCTGAGAATCTCGAGGTCAAGGTAAACTTCTGCCTCACCTGTTCCGATAATGTTGAATGTTACTGAAACGAAATCTGTATTGTTGTCAAACGTAACAAGATTTAAAGTGGAGAAGTTGCCCTTGATATAGTTATTTATGTTTTGATATACAAGGTTTTTGCCTGCCGACGGTGTAATGGTCTGTACTCCGCCTGACATATTGTCGGAAGCATTGTATTCAAGCTTTGTGTTGTCATATGTCAGCTTCCACTGCGTATCAACTACGTCCATATTTGCAGTCAGCTTGTAGGAAACCGTAATTGTGCCCTCGTCCTTGTTGAAGGTCTTTGTTGCGGTCGGGAAAATATTTGAAGAAGCCGTAACCTTAAGCTCGTCTGTAGCAGGAGCAGGAGCAGTTGTTGCAGGTACTGTCGTAGCAGGAGCAGTTGTTGCGGGTGCTGTCGTTACGGGTGCAGTAGTCGCAGGCACTGTCGTAACGGGTGCTGTAGTTGCAGGTACTGTTGTAACAGGTGCAGTAGTTGCAGGAACTGTAGTTACGGGAGCTGTTGTTGCAGGCACTGTCGGAGAAGTGGGTGTTTCACCGCTTTCGATGTTGCCGTTTGACATACTGTATGAATAGGTATCGGCAGAAAGTCCGTTTCTTGAAACACTTACCTTAATTGTTGAAGATGAAGTAACGGTAACGCCTGTTGCAACAAATTCGCCTGTTACATCGTCGGACTTAACATTGTAGTCCTTGCCGCCGACGTTAACGGTTACGTCTGCGTCAGCAACGGAGATACCTGTGATTGTGTCCTTGCCCGAAACTGCATATGTGAGCTTGGGCTGTGCAAGCTTAAGTGCGCTCTTTGCGCTCTGGAGCTTTGAAATCATATCTGTGATTGCTGTTTCATCAGCAGCGTCGCCCTGTGCAATAAGTGCGTCGACTGATGTCATAAGCGAGCTTACTGTGCTCCATGTTGCGGAAGTGTAGTCGGAGGCTGTCATAATCTTGACCTCTCTTGCCTCTTTCTTAAGAAGAGCCATTCCGCTTAAGGGAGTTTCAATCTTTTCAAGCTTGTATGAAGTGCAGCCCTCGTTTGTAACTGTGAGGAGAACCTCGCCTGTGATGCCTGTGATGTCGCCTGTCTGTCCGTTGCCGCTGCCAAGATTGAGAATAGCGTTTACGGAAGATGTGTTGGGAATTGTAACAATGTAGTTGCCGTCATCGTCTTTTTCGGAAAGCTTTGTACCCGGCCAAGCACCTAAGTACTCTGTCTTGTCGTCATCCCATACGTAGAGATACGGAACAGCTGAATCGCTGTAGGGCTTAACGTGGATAACAACCGAATCCTCGGTAGGCTCTGAGCTTCCGCCGCCCGATGAACCTGTTGAAACGATTTTTGAATTGTATGAAGAATCCGTAACCTCGAGAACTGACGCACCGTTTAAGTTTTTGAGGTCACCGCTCTGTGTGCCGCTGCCGTTGTTGAGAACTACGTTGTAGGTTTCTGTTGTGTCAAGCTCGAGAACGTAGTTGCCGTCAGAATCCTTTTCAGTCATCTGCTTGCCGGGCCATGAGCCGTTGATAGCTGTGCTTGTGCCTGTCCATACATATATATAGGGAGCTGAGCCGTCCCATGTTTTTACTGTGATTTTTGCCTTTTCAGCCGGCTGAGTAGTGGTTGTGGGGTCTGTAGTTGACTGTCCCTGAGCTACCTTTACAAATGTAAATTCGGATTTTGCACTGCCCTTTTCGTTTTCGCCCTCAAGAGTAACCTTGATTGTGTCGCCGTCATAAGCAGTGTCTCCGATTGTGAAGCTGTCGCCGTCTTTAACAATGAACTTGTTGCCGCCGTCAATTGAGCACTTTGCACTTGTGCACTCTTCAAGAGAAACCGTAACAGTCTGTGTGCCCGAGAATTTAGGCTCGCCCTTTACGGACATAAGCGGTCTGCCGTCAGGCTCCTGAATGAGGATTGTGCCGTTTGCGCCGCTGTTGAATGTAACCTTGCCGTCTGTAACTGTTGCAGATGACTGGTCGTAAGCATTTACAAGGTACTGACCGTCTGCCCAGAGTGCAGAAACGTCAATAGTAACGCTTGTGTTGGAGCTTGCGTAGATACAGCCTGCTGCCTTGTCGGTAACGCCGTTCTTGCTGTAGGTTCTGCCGAAAGCGTAGCCCGATGTTGTTGTGAGGTCAGTGTTGTCGCCTGCGCCGATAGAAACGTGGTTGTTTCTGAATGTACCTACCTTCTGCCAGTGAGCAAGCACTGAATCATCGGCAGAATCCCAGTTCATATCACTGCGCAGTGAGTGACCTGCACCGCCGTTGCCGTCGTTTGCAACGCCCGAAACAAGCGGACGGTTTGTTTCGTCACCGTAGAAAATCTGAATACCGCCCGGAAGGAGCAGGAATGCAGAGCCTGTTGAAATAAGGTTGCCTCTTGCAAGGGTGGAGTCGTGTGATGAAATATAGGAAAGCTGGTTGAACTTGTCGTTTGAGTTGATAGATGATGCGTAGCCGTTGTAAACGTCCTTGATTGTGCCGCTTGCAAGCAATCCGCCGCCCTGAGTTTCAAAGTTAATCATTGAATCAAAGCCGCCCTGTGTGTAGTAGCTATCATAGCCGTAGCCGATGTTGTGGTCCCAGCACTCGCCTGTCATCCAGAAGTCCTCGTCCCAGTCAGCACCGGGCTTTGAGGGGTTGTTCTGACGCCATTCCTGAAGAGCGTCAACGCAGGTGTCCTTAAGAGTTTTCCACGAAGCAAGGTCAACGTGCTTTGCTGTATCGCAGCGGAAGCCGTCAACGCCGTAATCTCTTACCCATGTTGAAAGCCAGTATGAAATGGTGTTTGTAACAGTCTGTGCTTTGCCTGTTTTGCTCAGGTATGAGGAAAGCTCGCTTGTTTCCTGAGAAAGTCTGCCTTCCTTAGTCCACTTTGTCTTTAAAATACTGGGGATTCCTACTGTTGCAGATGACTCTGTTTTGAAATCGGGAAGTCCCGAAAGCGACATTGTGAGGTTGTCACCGCCGCCTGCCGTGTAGCCTGCAACGCCGCAGCGAATCCAGTCAGCACCCCACCAGTTTGCCCAGTCGGTTGAGCTTGAGTCGTAGTCAATGTAGCTGTGGTAGGTTGTGTTATTGATGTTCTGATGGCTGAAATAATCGCTCTCCCAACCCGATTTAACAGTACCGTAGCCGTACTCGTCCATATCATAGAGCGAGTTGTAGCCTGCGTGGTTCATAACGATGTCGAGGATAACCCTGATTCCGTGCTCATGAGCAGTGTCAACAAGAGTTTCGAACTCCTCGGCAGTACCGAAGTTTGCGTCGGTCTGTGTGTAGTCGAGAACGTAGTAGCCGTGATATGAGTAGTGAGCGTAGCTCGGGCTTGAGTTGTCGCCTACAACATATCCGTGAATCTGCTCGTAGGGAGCAGAAATCCACAGAGCGTTCACACCGAGGTCGTCAAAATATCCCTCGTTGATTGCCTGTGTCACGCCTGCAAAGTCGCCGCCGTGGAATGTACCTCTTGTGTCGATTCCGCTGATGACATTGCCGTTCTGGTCAAGTCCTCTGTTGTATGAGTGGTCGTTTGATGTGTTGCCGTTCTTGAAACGGTCGGTGAGAAGGAAGTATACTGACGCGTTATCCCATGTGAAATTGTCGTCAGCAGTTGTTGAAGCTGCTGAAACAATGCTTGTTTCGCCAACGCTCGCTGCACCGGCAGTTGCGAATGAGAAAGAAACGCAGGACAGTATCATGCAAAGCACTAAAACAGTGCTCAGGCACGTTAGTAATCCTTTTCTTTTCATGTGTTTGATCTCCTTTCAAAACTTCTATAATACGGGTTTAGAAAAATTTCCCATACACATAAGATTTTAACATACTTTATATATAAATTCTATAATTAAAACTTTAAAAAAGTAAAAACGTCATTATACACAATGCAAAACAGTTGAATTTATGCAATTTTACTTTTTGAGTGTTTTTTGTGCTGATACTTAATTGTAATAAAATTTAACAATTTGATACTAATGTACATTTTTTAGCTATATTTCATATATTTTTCTCTTTATTTTTGACAGACTGCTCAATTTTCTTAAGCAAACATTTTTCTTCCAGATTCACCGTTTTTTCATATAAAACCGCATTAAATCTTATAAAATTACTAATTTTTCATAAAGATTAAAAAATATTTATAAAAAATATATAAAAACCCTATTGCTAAATTTTAAAAATAATGTTATGATAACACTTGGAAAGGTTGCCGCAGTTACGAGGCTGGTTACATATGCGCTTTGCGCAATATTTCAGCAGTTACGGCAAGTAATTTCTTAATACTTATATTTTTTAAAGGAGATTCTAAAAATGAAAAAGTCAAAAAAAGTCATTGCCCTTACGATGGCAGGCTGCATGATGGCTACAGCTTTTGCAGGATGCGGCGGCTCAGGCTCGTCGAGTTCAGGTTCTGAGTCAGGCTCAAGCAGCAAGGCTGACACATCAGGCGTAAAGTCAATTTACTTCTTAAACTTCAAGCCCGAAATCGCTGACAAGTACGAGGCTATTGCTAAGCAGTACAAGGAAGAAACAGGCATCGAGGTTAAGGTTAAGACAGCAGCTTCGGGTGAGTACGAAAAAACTCTCACATCGGAAATTGCAAAGTCAGATCCGCCTACAATTTTCCAGATTAACGGTCCCGTTGGTTATCAGAACTGGGCTGACTACTGCGCAGACCTTAAGGATACAGAGCTTTACAACCTTCTCTCCGACAAAACTCTTGCAGTAACAAAGGACGAGGGCGTTTACGGTGTTCCTTACGCAGTTGAGGGCTACGGCATCATCTACAATGACGAGATTATGCAGAAGTACTTTGCAACTGACGGCGCAAAGGTTAAGTCAACAGACGAAATCAAGAGCTTTGACACATTAAAGCTTGTTGTTGAAGATATGACTTCAAAGAAAGACGATCTCGGAATTGACGGCGTATTCGGCTCAACATCACTCAAGACAGGTGACGACTGGAGATGGCAGACTCACCTTATGAACGTTCCGCTTTACTATGAATTCAACACAGGCTCCGAAAGCCCGATTACAACATGTCTGAACGCTAACGAGCTTGAATTCAAGTATTCTGACAACTACAAGAACCTCTTCGACCTCTACACAGACAACTCTTGCACAGACAAGAACCTCCTCGGCAGCAAGACTGTTGACGAGTCAATGGCTGAATTTGCTACAGGCAAGTGCGCTATGATTCAGAACGGTAACTGGGCTTGGTCACAGGTTAACGGCGTTGACGGTAACGTTGTTAAGGAAGAAAACATCAAGTTCTTACCTCTCTACATGGGAGTTGAAGGCGAAGACAAGCAGGGTCTCTGCGTTGGTACAGAAAACTACTTTGCTATCAACAGCCAGGTTGACGAAGCTACACAGCAGGCATCAATCGACTTCCTCGAGTGGCTCTTCACAAGCGATTACGGCAAGAAGGCTGTAACTAACGACCTCGGATTCATCGCTCCGTTCACATCATTCAGTGACGACGAGAAACCCACTGATCCTCTTGCTAAGGAAGTTCTTGCTTGGATGGAAAAAGACGGCGTTGAGTCAGTTGTATGGACATTCGCAGGTATTCCTTCAGAAAACTGGAAGAACGAGTTTGGTGCTTCTCTCCTCGAGTATGTTCAGGGACAGAAGGACTGGTCAAAGGTTGTTGACGACGCTAAATCTTCATGGAAGACAGAGCGTGAGGCAACAGCAGAATAAGATATATTTATTCTGACTGCATTAATCAAATAATTAACTGCAAACCTCCTGCTCCCTCGGGGGCAGGAGGTTTTTTCAAAACAATATTGTCAGCCTTAGAAAAGTAGGGAACAACCCCTGTGTTGTTCCTGTTAAGGTTAGCTGAATTTCTATTAGGAACGACACAGGGGTCGTTCCCTACAATAGTTAAATAATGTTTTATTAAAATCCCTGATTTTATGACATTATTTAAAATGACAAATGGAGGAAAATATGCAAAAGGCAATAAAAAAATGGTTTCCTGTGCTTGCACTTCCGACCGTTGTCGCATTTCTCATTTCGTTTCTGATTCCGTTTATAATGGGAATCTATCTCTCTTTCTGCAAATTCAAGACAGTAAAAAATGCAAAATGGGTAGGCTTTGACAACTATCTCAAGGCTTTTGCAAACGAGGACTTTATAAATGCGCTGTGGTTTACGGTGAAATTTACGATTGTGTCCGTTATCACAATCAACATTCTCGCCTTTCTGTTTGCAATGCTGCTTACAAAGGCGCTTCGAGGCACCAACGTATTCAGAACAATCTTCTTTATGCCGAACCTTATCGGCGGTATCGTGCTTGGCTATATCTGGCTTATGATTATCAACGGCGTTTTGCAGTATTTCAACGCCACAATCACAACCGACGCTTCTTACGGCTTCTGGGGACTCGTCATACTAATGAACTGGCAGCTGATAGGATATATGATGATTATTTACATATCGGGCATTCAGAATATTTCGCCCGACCTTATTGAGGCAGCGGAAATTGACGGTGCAAACTCAGCTCAAAGGCTGTTCCACATCACAATTCCGCAGGTTATGCCGTCAATTACAATATGTCTGTTCTTAACGCTTACAAACTCGTTCAAGCTGTTTGACCAGAACTATGCTCTTACGGCAGGCGCACCCGGCAAGTCAACGCAGATGCTTGCGCTTGACATCTACAACACCTTCTACGGACGTGTAGGCTGGCAGGGCGTAGGACAGGCTAAGGCTGTAATATTCTTCCTTATTGTTGCGGCTATTGCGCTTACACAGCTCTTCTTAACAAGAAGAAAGGAGGTTGAAAACTAATGGCTGAAAAGGTTAAATCCAAAATCAAGGAGAAAAAAGAAAAGCTCCGTGCTCCGATGTCGGGCAAAGACTGGGTTAAATTCATAATCCTTATGATTATCTCCATTGTTTTCATTGCTCCGATTCTGCTTGTGCTGATGAACAGCTTCAAGGGCAAGCTTTATGTCAGCAACGAACCGTTTGCTTTTCCGAATTCGGAAAGCTTTGTAGGACTGAAAAATTACATAAACGGCATTGAAAAAATTGACTTCTTCAGTGCTTTCTTTGTATCGCTTTTTATCACCGTGTGTTCGGTAATTCTCATCGTGCTTGCAACGGCAATGTGCGCATGGTTTATCACCAGAGTAAAGACGTGGTATACCAAGCTTATATACCTTCTCTTTGCATTCTCGATGATAGTGCCGTTCCAGATGGTTATGTACCCGATGTCACAGGTTGCAAATATGCTCCACCTTGACAATATGTTCGGTATCGTCATAATCTATCTCGGTTTTGGCGCAGGACTTTCGGTGTTTATGTTTGCAGGCTTTGTAAAGTCTGTTCCGCTTGAAATTGAAGAGGCAGCTATGATTGACGGCTGCGGACCGATGAAAACGTTTTTCCTTATAGACTTTCCGATTCTCCGCCCGTCAGCTATTACCGTTGCAATTCTTCAGGCAATGTGGATTTGGAACGACTACCTCCTCCCCACATTGATTCTGAGCGACGTCAAGACATTGCCAATGGCAATTCAGTATCTGCGTGGAGGATACGGTTCAATTGATATGGCGGCTATGATGGCTATGCTCGTGCTTGCAATCATCCCGATTATCATCTTCTACTTTGCTTGTCAGAAATACATCATCAAGGGCGTTATGGCAGGCGCAGTCAAAGGCTGATACAAGTTCCTAGACAGTCAAATTCAAAAACAAAGGTCGGTGCATCGCTATACAGCGGTGTCCCGACCTTTTTAGTACGTTATATAAGTCGGCATTTAACAATACTTCGGTATCCCGGGAGTCAAACATTTTTCTGACTTTTACGCAAGATACCAATTTACGGCATCTATCAACGTAGGGACACGGCGAGCCGTGTCCCTACGACTGTAATACATACGTTTCCTGTATATCCGTAGGGGACGACATCCCGGACGTCTCTGTGCACAAATTGTTCACAATTTATGCACTTTGGCGAACACAGTTCGCCTCTACAATTAAAAACTATATTTCAAAACAAAAATTCGGAGCATCGCTTTAAAGCAATGCTCCGTCGTTTTTATAACATTATTATATCAATATCCCCAGCGGTCAAAAAATCTTACGTCCTGATATGTAAGAATGTAGTTCTGGCTTTCATGGAATGCGCTCTGCACGAGATTCGGGTTGTACATATACATAATCCTGTGCTGAACAGCGTCGTGGTTTTCGTCGAAAATATATCTGACCGCCTGCTTGCAGGTATCGTTAGTACCGATGTCCGTCCTACCAGTGTAGTGGCAGTCGTCAATAACAGCCTGAACGCTTGTGTAACCGTCAAAGCACATAGCGTCCTTAACCGCCTGAGCAATCAGCGCCGCGCCTACAAATCCGCCCGAACCGAACTCGCCCATACAAAGGCGCTCAAGCAAATCTCTGTCAGCGTCGCAGAGCGTAACCTGACCGCACTCATACGTTGTGTCGGGATTGTCAATTGCAACAAGATAGCCTGCATTCCACTGTGCATTGTAGTCGGCAGGAGTCTGCGGCGGAATTGCCGTTGCAAAGGGAATTGTTGCCGCCTGCGTTGTTGCTTGTGCGGTAGACGGCTTTGTTGCATTAGTCGCCTTTTTGGACGGTGCAACAGTTGTTGCCTGCGTCGGCTTTTCGGTTGTCGAATGCTCTGTCGTTGTCAGCACAATTCCCTCGCCTGCGACAATTTCATCAATTCTCGGATTGATGTTTGAGGCAAGAGCAGTCTGCTCATTCTCGCCTGCTTTCAGCGTTCCACTTGCAAAAGCTGTCTGAATTACAACAAGAATTGAAATCAGAACAAGTGCAACCGACAATATTTTGTTGATTTTTTTATCGAGAAAATTTCTCAAACCTGATCACCTAATAATTCATCATAATCATAATAATTTTACCACAGTAAGCATTTGCTTTCAACCCGTAGTATCGCACAAAACCGAGCGGAAAATTATACTAATATTTCACAGAAAAGCCGACCGGCTGATTCACTAAACCATAATTTAACGGCGAGCCGCCGCAGGCAAATCGAGTGGAAAAGTCGGTTGTTTTGGTAAAAAACGGTTGCCCGAATTATAGATTGATATATCGGTAACGTTTCGGGACGTCAAGGATGCCGTCCCCTACGGATATAGAGGAAACGTTTGTAATATAGCCGTAGGGACACGGCGTGCCGTGTCCGTATTGACTATCAAACGCAACCGCTTAAATCATTATTATAATAACAAACAAACCTTTCCGTAGGGGACGGCTTCCCAGACGTCCCATTCACAAAAATTGTATTGCAATTTTTGTGTGGACACGGAGTGTCCCTACGTTGACAGATGAAGTTAAGT